>JBOFYP010000108.1:0-15285 GCA_051654725.1 Cetobacterium sp. | reverse complement strand
TTCGTTGAAAAGGACAATGGTAAAAAACAAAAACAAAAAGATATTATCACTCAAACAAATAAAACTAGGAGGTATTAAAATTGAAACCAATTGTTGCAATCGTAGGAAGACCTAACGTTGGAAAATCAACATTATTTAACAAATTAGTTGGTGATAGAGTAGCTATCGTAGACGACCAACCTGGAGTTACAAGAGATAGATTATATAGAGAAACTGAATGGGGTGGAAAAGAGTTCGTTTTAGTTGATACTGGAGGACTTGAACCTAGAAATAATGACTTTATGATGACTAAAATTAGACAGCAAGCTGAAGTTGCTATGAACGAAGCTGACGTTATTTTATTCATTGTTGACGGAAAAAATGGATTAAACCCACTTGATGAAGAGATTTCTTACTTATTAAGAAAAAAGAAGAAACCTGTTATTCTTTGTGTAAATAAAATTGATAACTTCCAAGCTCAACAAGAAGATATTTATGATTTCTGGGGACTTGGATTTGAACAGCTTATAGCTGTTTCTGGAGAACATAAAGTTAACCTTGGAGATATGCTTGATTTAGTTGTTGATACAATTGAACAATATGTTCCTGAGTATGAAGAAGTTGAAGGATTAAAATTAGCAATTATAGGAAGACCTAATGCTGGTAAATCATCTCTTGTTAATAGACTTTGTGGAGAAGAAAGAACTATTGTTAGTGATATTGCTGGTACTACTAGAGATGCTATAGATACTGCTATTGAATTTGATGGAAATAAATATGTTCTTATAGATACTGCTGGTATCAGAAGAAAATCTAAAGTTGAAGAAAGTTTAGAGTATTACTCTGTTTTAAGAGCTATCAAATCAATCAAAAGAGCTGACGTTTGTATTTGGTTATTAGATGGAAGTGAAGGATTAACAGAGCAAGATAAGAGAATCGCTGGTATTGCACATGACGAGAAAAAGCCAATTATAATCGTTATGAACAAATGGGATACTATCGAAAACAAAAAAGGTGATACTATGAAGAAGATGAGAGAAGAACTTCTTACAGAATTACCGTTCCTATCTTATGCTCCTGTAGAGTTTATTTCAGCTTTAACTGGACAAAGAACAACTAAAATATTAGAGCATTCTGAAGCTGTATTTGCTGAATATAACAAGAGAATCTCTACTGGATTATTAAACACTGTAATTAGTGATGCTATTATAATGAATAATCCTCCTACTAGAAAAGGTAGAGTTGTTAAAATTAATTATGCTACTCAAATTTCTACTGCACCACCTAGATTTATATTATTCTGTAACTATCCAGAGCTTGTTCACTTCTCTTATGGAAGATACATTGAAAATAAATTAAGAGAATCGTTCGGTTTTGAAGGAACACCTATTGATGTTATCTTCGATCGTAAAAATGGTTAATTAACTTAGAGGTAATCACCCTTTTGGGATGGTTACCTTTTTTTTATTTAGTAAATTTTTAATTTATATCTTCTAAAAAAAAATACCCTTTGACTAGTTACCTAATCAGAGGGTATTTTTTTATAACATTCTTTCTGCTAATTTAACCTTAGTTAAAGCTTGATTTAATGTTCTTTGCACATTAGCAAGGTCCATATCTTCAGCTGATTTTTCTAATTTTTCCTTAGCAATCTGAGCTTCTTTTCTAGCTTTTTCTAAATCTATGTCTTTAACATCCATAGCTTCATCTGCTAAAATAGTTACAACGTTATCAGAGATTTCTACAAATCCTCCTGAAACATAGTAAAAAGTTTCTTGCCCATTATTTTTTATTTTCATTTCTCCAGTTGATAATCCAGCAACAAAAGGTGAATGATTAGGTAAAATACCCATATCTCCTTCTGTAGTTCTTAACATTACAAAGTTAACCTCTTCAGATAAAACTTTGCTTAATGGAGTTACTAGCTCTAGCTTAAATGAGTTTGCCATAATTACTCAGCTCCCTTCATAAGGTCTCTTCCCTTAGCTATTGCCTCCTCGATTGTTCCAACATAAAGGAATGCTTGTTCTGGAAGAGCATCATGCTTACCTTCGATTATCTCTTTGAAAGCTCTGATAGTCTCTTTTACTGGAACATATTTTCCTGTCATTCCTGTAAATGCCTCAGCAACTGAGAATGGTTGTGAGAAGAATCTTTCAATCTTTCTTGCTCTAGTTACAGTTAATTTATCATCGTCTGATAATTCGTCCATTCCTAAAATAGCAATTATATCTTGAAGTTCTTTATATCTTTGTAATATTTCCTGAACCTGTCTAGCAACTGTATAGTGCTCGTTTCCAACTACTGTTGGATCTAAAGCCTTTGAAGTTGAATCTAGAGGGTCAACTGCAGGATATATTCCTAATGAAGCTATTCTTCTAGAAAGAACTGTTGTAGCATCTAAGTGAGCGAATGTAGTCGCTGGAGCTGGGTCAGTAAGGTCATCGGCTGGTACGTATACAGCTTGAACTGAAGTTATTGATCCAGATTTAGTAGATGTAATTCTCTCTTGTAATTTACCCATTTCTGAAGCAAGTGTTGGTTGGTATCCAACTGCTGAAGGTATTCTTCCTAATAGTGCAGAAACCTCTGCTCCAGCTTGAGTAAATCTGAATATATTGTCTATGAATAGAAGAACGTCTTGTCCCTCTTTATCTCTGAAGTTTTCCGCTACTGTTAGACCAGTAAGAGCAACTCTTAATCTTGCTCCAGGCGGCTCATTCATTTGTCCGTATACTAGAGATGTTTTATCTATAACTCCAGATTCTCTCATCTCATCATATAAGTCTCTTCCTTCTCTTGTTCTTTCTCCAACACCTGCGAATACAGATAATCCTCCGTGTCCTTTAGCAATGTTGTTGATAAGCTCCATTATTAGAACTGTCTTTCCTACTCCAGCTCCTCCAAATAGACCTATTTTTCCACCTTTAATGTATGGTGCAAGAAGGTCAATAACCTTAATTCCAGTTTCGAATATCTCTACTTCTGTTCCTTGCTCATCAAAGTTTGGTGCTTCTCTATGTATAGGTAAATACTCTTCTGTTACAACAGGTCCAGCTTCATCAACTGGTTCTCCTAAAACATTAAGTATTCTTCCTAAAACAGCTTTTCCTACTGGAACTGTTATAGCTGATCCTGTATCTATTACTTCCATTCCTCTTTGTAGACCCTCAGTAGCATCCATTGCTACTGTTCTTACAACGTTGTTTCCTAAATGCTGTTGAACTTCAAGAACTAATTCTCTTCCATCTTCAGCTTTAACCTTTAGGGCGTTGTAAATTCCAGGCAATCTATCATTGAACATAACGTCTACAACAGGACCTATTATTTGCGTAAGGGTACCTTTGTTTTCCACTATTGCCTCCTAATTATTCTTAATTTAATGCAGCAGCTCCTCCAACAATCTCAGATATTTCTTGAGTTATTGAAGCTTGTCTTCTTCTGTTATATTCTAAAGTTAATCCCTTTATCATATCTTCAGCATTATCTGTTGCACTTTTCATTGCATTTTTTCTTGCAGAATGCTCACTAGCAGTATTGTCTAATAAAGCTTTATATAATTCCATATTAAGATACTTAGGTAATAGAGATGATAATATCTCTTCTGGAGATGGCTCAAATATATAAGCTTTATTCTCGCTTCCTTCAGCTCTTTCTATAGGAATTACTTTTCTTACTGTTAAATCACTTACTAAAGCTGATACAAATTTATTGTATATAACATAAACTTCATCAAAGATGTTGTTATAGTAATATTCTACAATATTTTCACTAATCTCTTTCGCTTTGTCATACATAGTTTCTGGGATTAGCTGTGTATATTCAGCTTTAACATCATAATTTCTTTTTGTACAGTATTCTTTAGCTTTTTTTCCAACTGCTATTACAGAGACCTGTTTTCCACTATTTTCAGAAATTAATCTTTCTAACGCTTTCAATGTATTACTGTTAAAACTTCCTGCTAGTCCTCTATCAGAAGACATTACAACAATTCCAACTCTCTTTACATCTTCTCTACCGTCAAAAAGCGGGTGTCTTTCACTTTTAACACCTGCTGCAATATTTTGTAAAATAGTTGCAATGCTTTCTGAATACGGCTTTGATTGAGCTACTATTGTAGAAAATTTCTTGAATTTTGTTGTAGAAACAATTTCCATGGCCTTTGTAATTTGGTGAGTAGACTGAACACTTTTTATTCTATTTTTTATTTCTCTAGTTCCAGCCATAATCCCACCCCTTTTTAGTTAAAATTCTTTTTAAATGCTGCTATTGCAGTTGCTATTTTATCTTCGATTTCTTTTGTTAAAGTTTTACCTTTTAATATCTCATCTAAAATAGTTGTTGTATTTCTCATCTCTGTAATGAATTCTCTTTCGAATCTTCTTACTTGATCAAGTGCAATTTCATCTAAGAATCCATTGATTACTGTATAGAATGATACAACTTGCTCTTCAACTGGATAAGGACTGTATTGTGGTTGCTTTAAAACTTCCATAATTCTATGTCCTCTTTCTAATTGAGCTTTAGTAGCTTTATCTAAATCTGATCCAAATTGTGCGAATGTTAATAACTCAGTATACTGAGCTAATTCTAACTTAACTTTAGCCGCAACTTGTTTCATAGCTTTTATTTGTGCTGATCCTCCAACTCTTGATACAGATATACCTGCATTTATAGCTGGTCTGAATCCTGAGTTGAATAATTGTGCATCTAGGAATATCTGTCCATCAGTTATCGAGATAACGTTTGTTGGGATATAAGCTGATACGTCTCCTGCTTGAGTTTCGATGATTGGTAATGCAGTAATTGATCCGCCACCTAATTCATCTGATAACTTTGCAGCTCTCTCAAGTAATCTTGAGTGAAGGTAGAATACATCTCCTGGGTAAGCTTCTCTTCCAGGTGGTCTCTTTAATAGTAATGACATTTCTCTATATGCTACCGCATGCTTAGATAAATCATCATAAACTATTAGAACAGCTTCACCTTTATCCATGAAGTATTCTCCCATAGCTACTCCTGAGTATGGTGCTAAATATTGTAATGGAGCTGATTCAGAAGCTGTTGCTGCAACAACTATAGTATATTCCATAGCTCCTGCATCTTCTAACTTCTTAACGATTTGTGCTACTGTTGATCTTTTTTGACCAATAGCAACATAAACACATTTAACTCCAGTATTTTTTTGGTTTAATATAGCATCTAGAGCAACAGCTGTTTTACCAGTTTGTCTATCTCCTATTATAAGTTCTCTTTGTCCTCTACCAATAGGTACCATTCCGTCTATTGACTTGATTCCTGTTTGTAGTGGCTCAGATACTGGCTTTCTTGAGATAATACCTGAAGCTTTTCTTTCAATCTCCATGTATTTCTCAATTTTGAAGTCACCTTTTCCATCTATCGGTTCTCCAAGGGCGTTAACTACTCTTCCTAATAAAGATTCTCCAGCTGGAACAGAGGCAATTCTACCAGTAGCTTTAACCTCGTCTCCCTCTTTAATCTTTGTATAGTCTCCTAGTATAACAGCTCCAACGTTATCCTCTTCAAGATTTAGAACCATTCCTGTTATTCCGTTAGGAAACTCTAAAAGCTCTCCTGCTTTTGCACTGCTTAATCCGTAGATTCTTGCAATTCCGTCTCCTACTTCCAATACAGAACCTGAAGTTTTGACATCAAGACTCTTTTTGTAATTCTCGATCTCAGTTTTTATTATATTACTTACTTCTTCTGGTCTGATTTTCAACTGATTACACCTCCTAATTTTACGTGTAGTTTTTACTTGTGTGTTAGAGTTTCTAGTTGTTTACGGATACTTCCGTCTATTACCTCATCACCTATTTTGATAATACCTCCACCTATAAGAGATTTATCAACTTTAACTACTAGTTTTATTTTTTTACCTGTTTTATTTTCAAGATTTTTAGAAAGTTTTTCTTTCTGCTCTTCAGTTAATGAAAGTGCAAATGTAGCTTCTACATTTAAAATACGATTCTTTGCATAATCTAACTTAATGTATTCAGCTACAATCTCTCTAATTTCAGATATTCTTCCTTTTTCTAATATATAGAAAAGAATTTCTAATCCTTCGTTAGAATCTGAAAAAACTTTTTTCAAAATTTCTTTTTTTTCATTCTCTTTAATAAGAGGGTGAGTGATAAAGTTTTTGAAATCAACGTCAGTTTTAAATAATTCCATTACAGAATTTAAAACTTCATATATTGATTTAACCTCATTTTTCTGCTCTGCAACATTATATATTGCTTCAGCATATCTTTTACCAATTTGGTTTCCTATCATTTTACTCCCCCTACCTCATCTATGAATTTGTCAGCTAGGGCAGCTTCTAAATTAGAGTTTAAATTCTCTTTGATTATTTTTTCAGCTAAAGTTACAGCTAATTGGCTCATTTCAACCTCTAGCTCTTTCTTAGCCGCATGCTTCATCTTTTGAATTTCAAGCTCTGCTGATTTAACCATTTTATCTCTTTGAGATGCTGCTTCAGATAAAATTCCTTCTTTTCTGTCATCAGCTTTTTTCTCAGCTAATTGAAGAATTTTAGTAGCTTCAACTTTAGCTTCTTTTAAGATTTTTTCAGCTTCTTTATTTTTTAAAGCAGCATCCTCATTACTTTTTTGAGCTTCTGAGAATTTTTCTGCTATCTTCTCTTTTCTTGTATCCATTAATTTTGTTAATGGCCCTTTAAAGTATTTATTAAATATAAATACTAAAATGAAGAAGTTTATTATTTGCCAAAACATGTTAATATCTATCGATACTGCAGGCATATTTGTTGGTGCCAAGTCTTCTACCTCCTTCCTAAAAGTATTTGGTGTCTTTTTTTAAAAATTATCCTAACATTCCTACGAATGGGTTAGCATATAATAAAATAAGTGCAATTACTAATGAGTAGATACCTGTTGACTCAGATACTGCTTGTCCTAATACCATTGTTGAGATGATATCTCCTTTTGCTTCTGGTTGTCTAGCTACCGCTTCTACTGCTTTACCAGCTGCGTATCCTTGTCCAACTCCTGGTCCTATTCCTGCGATCATTCCACATCCTGCTCCTACTGCAGATGCTGCTAATACTATCGTTTTTGCTAACATTAAATCCATAATTCTTACCTCCTAGTTATTTTAAAATTTAATTTGCTAGTGTTTATTTATCAGTGGGACATTCAGCATCCCCTAATGAACCTTGAATATATACCATACTTAGCATTAAGAATACAAAACTTTGTACTACTCCACTAAATATGTCAAAATATAAGTGTAACGGTGCTGGTATAACCATAGGTGCTGCTTTATATATAAGCCCCATTATTACCATTCCCGCAAACATATTTCCAAACAAACGTATAGAAATATTTGTTGGTTTTGCTAATTCTCCAACTAAATTTATAGGTAGCATAAATGGCATTGGTTGAAGTAATCCTTTAAAGTAACCTAATATTCCATTTACTTTTACGCTTGTTCCTAAAAATACAGCTGTAGTTAGTAAAGCTAGTCCAACTGTTGTGTTAAGATCTGCTGTTGGTGCTCTAAATGCTGGTGCTAAAGTAAACACACCATCTTTGAAACCACCCCAAGGAATTGGTATGAACATAAGTAAGTTACATCCTAGGATAAATACAAATAAAGATCCCAAGAATGTGAAGTATGTTGAAGTCCATCCTCCTAACATTTGATCAATAATACCGTATACGAATTCATAGACTGATTCAGCTACTATTTGAGCTTTACCTGGAATCATTTCTAATTTTTTCGTTCCCATTTTAAATAAAAGCATTAGCACTAATATTACAAACCAAGTACTTATTACTGTTATAGTAACTGGTAATCCAAACTTTCCGTCAGCATACTCCATTGAAAATGGAATTTGATGTAAAAAATGTGGTAATGGTAAGTGGAACATTATTGCTGGTCCTTCTACTAATGGTGGAGTTATAAACTCTATTGGTCCTATTCTCATTAGTTTCTCCTCCTTTCATATAGTTTATTTTAAATACTTAGATTTAAATTTTTTTATATTGTTAAATAAAGTTAAGGCTAAAATATTTATTTTAATATTTAATAATCCGATAACTCCACTAACTAACATTGGAAAACCATAAAATTTTGCAGCAATTGCTAAAAATATTCCATATAGAACATATCTTTTTAAATATCCTATAACCCCAACTTTAAATGGTGAATTTGAAGCTAAACTTGCTTTTGCATCGAGACATATCATATAAAATCCTATAACTGATAGAATTGCTCCTATAAACATTCCTATATAAAGATATTCATTTTTTGACAAAATTCCATAGATTAAAATAACTACAGCAGCTATCAATCCACGTTTCATTATTACCTTTAATTCATCCATATATCAATCACAATCCTATTTTCTCATTATCAATTTATAAGCGTTATAAAATCCACTAAATATACCTACTATTAAAAAAAATAAAAATAAAGGTGTGCTTTTAAAAAAATATCTTTCAATTAATTTATATATAAATATAAAGATACCTATATTTCCAACTATTAAAAATCCTAAAAATCCCAAAAGTGAAAAAAAATGCATAAATTCTTTATTAAAAAATATCATATATTCACTCCTTTTACAGAGAAAGTTACTTTTTTAACGTGTAGAAACACCTTTCACCAGCTATTTTATCATTTTTACCAATACTTAACAAGTTTAAATTATTATTTTGAATTATTTTTCTAATTTCGTACTCTTCAAAGATTTTTTTTTCGTATACTTCTTTTAATTTTTCGTAATGACCCGCTCTATTTTTAACAAAATATACAGCTTCCACTATATCTACGTCCTCTTCTAAGAAGTGCTCCCATATAATCGTCATATCTTTTCTATCATCATAGTATACTCCGCCTGGGAACATTTTGTTCATAAATTCTCTATTTATTACGTCAAATATGTATACTCCACCTGGATTCAATGAAGAATAAACACTTTTCATTAAATCTTCTAAATCCTCTAAAGAAGTCAAATGATTAACTGTATCAAAAAGAGACACAATAATGTCGTAAGTTTCTCCTGTATTAAATTCTCTCATATCTCCAACAAATAATTTAACACCTTTATTTTTTAATTTTTTGTTAGCTATAGTTAACATATCTACAGATAAATCAACTCCAGAACATTCATAATCATCTTTTAATCTAATAAGAGTTTCTCCTGTTCCACAACCTAAATCCAATAGCTTTTTACCTTCTACTCCAGATTCTTTAATTTTTTCTTTTACTAACTTAGCCCATTCATTGTAATCACAATGTTCCATAAATTTATCATATACTTTTGAAAAATTTTTATAATACATATTTTTCTCCTAAATTAATTCTTTTTCTACAACAGCAACAATCTCTTTAGCAACTCTATCTACTGTAGACATATCTTTTCCTTCTACCATTACTCTTACTATTGGTTCTGTTCCAGATGTTCTAACTAAAACTCTTCCAAGACCTGCCATTTCCACTTCTTTTAAGGCTATAAAATCAACAATATTTTGGTTTTTATTCCATAAGTTTTTCTTAGTATTATCAACTCTTACATTTATTAAAATCTGTGGCCAATCTACAATTTCACTTACTAATTCATCCAATGATTTTTTAGAATCTCTTATTGCTTCAACTAGTTTTACAGATGTTAAAACACCATCTCCAGTAGTTCCAAAATCTGATAAAATTATATGTCCTGATTGCTCTCCACCAATTTTTACATCTAATTCTTTCATTTTCTCTAAAACATATCTATCTCCAACATTAGCTCTAACTAAGCTAATTCCTTTATTTGATAAATAGCTTTCAAATCCCATATTACTCATAACTGTTGTTACAATTTTATTATCCTTTAATTCATTTCTATTTTTCATACCTAGAGCTAAAACAGCAATAATTTTATCTCCATCTATTATATTTCCATGTTTATCTACAGCTATTAGTCTATCTGCATCACCATCATAAGCTAAACCTAAATCAGCTTCATAACCCATAACTACTTTTGATAATATTTCTGGATATGTAGAACCACATTTAACATTTATATTTTTTCCATTAGGTGCATCATTTATAATTACAATTTCTGCTCCTAAAGCTAAAAATACCTCTTTGGCTACTCTATAAGCTGAACCATTTGCTGCATCTAAAATTATTTTCATACCTGAAAAATCTCCAGATACTGTTGAAATAACGTGATCTCTATATAAATAATATTCATCCTCTGCATATGTAAATCTTCCAACTTCATCTCCTGCAATTGGATTTTTAGTTATCTCTTCTACATTATCCATTAATTTTTCTATATCTAACTCTACTTGGTCTGGAAGTTTATATCCATCCTCCCAAAATATTTTTATTCCGTTATCTCTAGCTGGATTATGTGATGCTGATATCATAATTCCTGCTTTTGCTGTACTTTTTTGTGTTAAATATGCTACTCCAGGGGTAGGGATAACTCCTACAAAGTCTATATTAATTCCCATTGAATTTAATCCTGCTGTTAAAGCTGATCTAAGCATATAACCTGACCTTCTTGTATCAGACCCCATAATTACTCTAATTCTTTTCTTGTCTGGATATTTCATTTTTAATGTATGTCCTAATGCGTATCCTAATTTTAAAGCTAACTCAACTGTTAATTCTCTATTAGCTTCCCCTCTTATTCCATCTGTTCCGAAGTATTTTCTCATCTTATTCTCTCCCTTCTAAGTTGTAGTTTTTCACAGATATAGCCTGTTATCAAACCTGAAATGCACCCCATAAATAAAAAACCCGATATAAATATAAAAATTGATTTGCTCATAATACTGATATTTCTAAAAAGTAAAAAATAAACTACTATTAATTGTATTAAATTATGAAAAACAGCTCCACTAATACATATAGAAACTAAAGATAAACTGTTACGGTACCTAAATAAGAAAATAGTCAAGAGGGTACTAGCCCCCCCTGAAATTAAACTTATTATAAAACTAGGTGAAAATAATGTCCCTAACATCATTCCTTGAATAAAAATTCTTAATAATAATATTTCAAAAGACATTTTTTTATCAAATTTCTCCAAAGCTATTATTATTACTATATTTGCAAAACCTATTTTCATCCAAGGAAATGGTTTTGGTATCAGCGTTTCTATTAGTGATAGATAAAGAGCTAATAACACAAATGCAGTTAAGTATCTCCTTCTTTTATCATCCATATTATACCTTTAAATCTGTATCCATTCCTAATAACTCTTTATTTTCTTCTAATATTGGATTAATTTCAGCTTCTAAGAAGTCAACTACTTGCTCTGATGCAAATCCAATAAAGTTTTTAGGATCTAAAATTTGCATTAATTTATCTTTATCAATATCAAATAATGAATCATTCAGAATTCTTTCAATTAAATCGTTCTCTAAACCTTCAACTTTAACTTTTTTTCCAGCTTCCATTGAGTGAACTCTTATTAATTCATGAAGTTCTTGTCTGTCTCCACCTTTTTTTACACCTTCCATAATAATATATTCAGTAGCCATAAATGGTAGTTCTGCCATTATATGCTTTTCAATCATTTTTGGATAAACTACTAACCCTTCAAGGATATTTTTCCAAATAATTAATATAGCATCAACAGCTAAAAATGCTTGAGGTAATGCCAATCTTTTATTTGCAGAATCATCTAAAGTTCTTTCAAACCATTGAGTTGAAGCTGTCATTGCTGTACTTTGCTGTAAAGCTATTACAAATTTAGCTAATGAAGATATTCTTTCACTTCTCATTGGATTTCTTTTATATGCCATTGCTGATGAACCTATTTGACTTTTTTCAAACGGTTCCTCTATCTCTTTTAAATGTTGTAATAATCTTAAATCATTTGTAAATTTATGAGCTGATTGAGCTATATTGCTTAATAGGTTAGAAACTTCTGAATCTATTTTTCTATCATAAGTTTGTCCTGTTACCATAAATCTTTTGTTGAATCCCATTTTTGTAGCAACTTTTTCATCTAACTCTTTAACTTTTTTATAATCTCCATTAAATAGTTCTTCAAATGATGCTTGAGTTCCAGTTGTTCCTTTTACTCCTCTAAATCTTAAAGTATCTTGTCTAAAATCTAACTCTTCTAAATCTAAAACTAAACTTTGTAACCAAAGTGTAGCTCTTTTTCCTACTGTTGTTAACTGTGCTGCTTGGAAATGAGTAAATCCTAATGTTGGTAAATCCTTATACTCATCTGCAAATTTTCCTAATCCATCCATTACATTTATTAACTTCTTCTTTAATATATTTAACGCTTCTTTTATTTGAATTAAATCTGTATTATCTCCTACATAAGCACTTGTAGCTCCTAAATGTATTATAGGCATAGCTTTAGGTGCTGCTGTTCCAAATGTATGAACATGAGCCATTACATCATGTCTGAATTTTTTTTCCATCTGATCTGCTAAGTCATAATCAATATTTTCTATGTTAGCTTTCATTTGTGCTAACTGCTCATCTGTTATGTCTAAACCTAACTCTTTTTCAGTTTCAGCTAAAACATACCATAGTTTTCTCCAAGTAGAAAATTTAAATTTTGGTGAAAATACTCCTAGCATCTCCTTTGAACTATATCTTTCTGCTAAAGGGTTCGAATAAATCTCTCTGTTCATTATTAATTTTCCTCCTAAATATATATTAATTTCTTTCTAGCGACATTAAAATGGCTGTTTCTCCATTTGAATAATAGTTTTTTCTTTGCCCTACTTTTATAAAGCCATTTTTTATATAAAATTTTATAGCTATATCGTTGCTCTCTCTTACTTCTAAAAATAGATTTTGTTTATAATTTTGAAGATAAAAAGAAATTAATTCTTTTCCAATTTTATTTTTTCTATAATCATTTTTAACTCCTATCTTCATTATCTCGTAAAGGTCATAAGAGTCATGTAAAATTAAATAACCTTTTACATCTTCATCAAAAATTAGTATTTTATATTCGTTCGAATTTGCCATATCTTCCAACATCTTTAGTGAATAAAAACTTTCTGGAAAAATATCCTTCTCTAAAGTGGCTACATTTTTAAGTAAATCTATATTTTTTGAATCAATTTGATATACTTTCATTATTTCAGTAATCCTATTCTATTTAAAGGCCAGAATCTAACTACCGCTTTTCCTTTTATTCTACTATCTTTTACAAATCCCCACATTCTAGAGTCATAACTTCCTGTTGTATTATCTCCTAAAGCTAAGTAATAATCCTCATCTAGTGTCGTTTCCACTGTTTCACCTTTTAATAATCTATTTAAAATATTTTCATCGTGAATAAAATCTAAAATCATCCCTGTAGAAACTCCATTTACTAAGAATTTAACATCTGGTAAAAGCTGAGATACATAAGCACTATTTTCTTTTAATAAATTTTGAACTTTTGCTATATCTATATTATCTTTTTCAAAAGACACATTGTAATTTTGACCTGGTATTATTTTTATATTATCTCCTTTTTTAGGAACAATCCACTCTTTAGAAGATAGTTCTCCAAGAGGTGCATAATATCTATCCGATATTTTTTGACCATTTATAAATAGCTTATCATATTTTATTTGAACTTTTTCTCCTGGTAAAGCCATCAATCTTTTAGTGTATAAAACTTTATCTTCAATAGGTTCTTTAAAAACAATTATATCTTCTCTTTCTGGTGCTTTAAAATTATATATTACCATATTTCCAAACAATCTATCTTTTGGAACTATCGTTGGAATCATTGACCCTGTTGGAACTAAAAAATTCCCTATATAAAATTTTTGAATAATTAAAACTAAAATTAAAGCACTTCCTAAACTTTCTACTAATTTAATTATTTTTCTTAAAACTTTTTCTGTTGTTTTTCCATTTAGGTTAAATCTATTTACAAGTTTATCTTCAAGTATAGTTCTTTTTTTATCTATTAAAGCTACTATTTTTTTCTCTTTTACAAATATGTAAATAAAAAATGCTGTTAAAATTGTATAAAAAATCACATTTAAACCTATACTTTCTCTACTCATAATCCCACTCCCTAACTCATTTTAAATATATTTTAACACAAAAAAAAGAAAAAAGCTAAGGAATTGTTCTTCCTTAGCTTTAGAAATATTACTTTCTGATTTCTTTGATTCTTGCTTTCTTTCCAGAAAGTTCTCTTAAGTAGTAAAGCTTTGATCTTCTTACTTTTCCTATCTTTAAAACATCGATTTTATCGATCATTGGTGAGTTCATAGGGATTATTCTCTCTACTCCGATTCCACCAGTTACTTTTCTAATTGTGAAAGTCTTAGCGATTCCTCCACCATTAACTCTGATTACTACACCTTCGAATAACTGTATTCTTTCTTTGTTACCCTCTACAACTTTGTAGTGAACAGTGATAGTATCTCCAGCTTTGAATGCTGGAATGTCGTTTCTTAAGTAGTCTTGCTCTACTAATTGAATTAATTTTTCTTTCATTTTAGCCTCCATGAATATTCATTTAATATTAATTATATATTCCATTAAAGCGGAATATTCGATTTAATAACTATATAAGTGTATCATAAAATCTTTTATTTGTCAATTTAGAAGATTAAAATTTGAAGTTAAAGTTTAATAAAGGTAATACATCAAATATCTCACTATTATCAGCCATATTGATGAATCCTATCTGTAATCCTTCTAAATTTTCTGCCATATTAAATAATCCCAACTGCAATCCTCTTATTTTTTCTGCTTTATTAAACAATCCTATTTGAGCTCCTAATCCAGTGTTTGTAAAGTTTACTCCACCGAACTGAACTCCTTTTGTATTTCTTTCTACCATATTTACTAAACCAGCTTGAACTCCAGTCATATTTCCACCAACACTATTAAATGTAAGGGGTATAAACCATCCCAATCTAGCTCCTTCGAAGTCTCCTTCTGTTCTATCATAAAAAGACCCTACTGAAAGACCTTTGAAATTTTGTTTTTTATTCGCTATTATATTTATATCTACACCTTCAACATTTCTGTTTTCAGTGTATATTAATCCTACTCTTATTCCGTTTACATCTGATTGTGGACTTTTTAATTGCTTCGGTGATAAAAATCCAGCTTCAAAACTTTCAGCTCCAAACGAAGCTAATGACAACCCTAATAATCCCGTTAGTAATGTTTTTTTCATTATTTTTCTCCCTTTTTTTTACTTTTTACAAAAAATAAAAAAATGGCGCTTCTTGCTGGGCTCGAACCAGCGACAACACGATTAACAGTCGTGTGCTCTACCAACTGAGCTAAAGAAGCACTTTTTTTAAGATTGGCAACTTCCTATCCTCC
>JBOFYP010000107.1:0-1449 GCA_051654725.1 Cetobacterium sp. | reverse complement strand
CTAGTTCTAACGTTACAGTTCCTGATGCAGCTACTGCAATTTTACTTTTTTCTACAACCTCTTTTAAAGTTAAATCAAAATTAATTTCTAAATTTTTATATTTTGTTAAATCTTCCTCAATCCATTCTAAATGATTTTTAGAAGATAGTTTTAAAAGATAATTTTTATCTTTATTTTTTTTAACAATTTCTAAAAAATCTGGAATCAAAGATTTTATCTCTTGTTTTCTACTTCCTGGAAGCAATAAAATTTTATCTCCACAACGCTCTGTAGTTTTATATCTCTCTGTAAATGGATTTCCATAATATATTGCCTCTACATTATGTTTTTTATAAAACTCTACTTCCCAAGGAAATATAACCATTATATGATCTGCTAACTTCAATTTATCTATTCTTTTTTCTCCCCAAATCCAAAGCTTTGGTGGAATGTAAAAAAATACCTCTATATCTGAAATTTCACTTTTTAACATTTGAAGAAATTTTAAATTAAATCCTCCATAATCAACCATTATAACTTTTTTTATATTTTCTTTTTTTATAAATTGAACATACTCAACAGCTTTTTTCTTTAAATAACTATATTTTTTTAAAGCCTCTGTAAATCCCATAATTGCTAGTTCATCAATATCTTGTATTATATTGACACCCGCTTTTTTAGAATGCTTTCCTGCAACTCCATAAAACTGTGTTGAACTATCTAATTCTTTAGCCTCTTTAACTAAATAAGATAGATGGAGATCTCCTGATACCTCTCCTGTTGAAACAAATATTTTCATATTTTCACTCCAATAATAAAGATATTATTTTTTTGAGCTAACTCTATACACTCTTTCATATCCAAAAATAGCATCTTATTAGCTTCAGCAACAATCCCTTTAGCTTTTATCTGCACAGCTTTTTTTACTGTTTCAATTCCTACAGCAGGTATATCTACTCTCATATCTTGTTGAGGTCTTGCCATTTTGATTATAATACAATCCTCTTTAGCATATTTTCCTGCTCTTTCAATAGTTTTATCTGTTCCCTCTATTCCCTCTAAGGCTACCACAGATGATTCTTTACATACAACAGTTTGCCCTGCATCTACTGAACTTAAAGCTTTTGCAGCTTCAACTCCTATTTTAATTGTTTTTTCATCCTCTTTAGATGGTTTTAAATCTGTATAGCACTGTGCACTAAACATCATATTTCCTAAAAGATGGTTTTGTGGCAATACTTTTATTTTGTTTAGCCTTAAAAAAGATATCACTCCAAATAGTAGCGTTTCATCTTTTTTGTCTGGAAGATTTTCCATCAACTGCTCTCCAAAATAGTCTAATTTCATATTCTGGAACAATAGTGATTTTTCAACTTTTCCAAGCATAACAACCTCTTTAATATCATTTAAGAGTAAATACTTTGTTATCTCTCCAATTTGACCAATATTAAAATTTTTAAAATTTTTATG
>JBOFYP010000106.1:0-1179 GCA_051654725.1 Cetobacterium sp. | reverse complement strand
TTTCGAGATGGTAAATAGTTGGTTGTGATAAACGGTCATAGGTTGCATAGACGAATGTCCGGCCGTTTGCTCGCTTGGCGTTTGATGTCCAGTTACCATTACTGGTAGCCAGATAGTCTCTTGGTACTTTAACATCGATATCGTTTTCACGAATCTTCAGTGGGTAGTTGCCAGGAGCATCTTCGATTACACGGCCTGTTGTTAAGTCCACCAGGTAAGAGAAATGGATACGTTGTGTGTATGCCTTGACTTTAGTACTGGTGTAATGGTTTGCGATATGACAGATACGTACTTGGCCGCCAGCTTGCACATAGTCGAACTGGTCTCCAGCATGTGAGATGCTCAGATAGTCGTAGTAACCATCATCTGAGTATGCATAGCACTTCTCGCCCTTATTACCATACATCTTGTCGAAGTGGTTAAAGGTCGCTGCGTTTTGTGCTGTTCCATTACAGTTAGTACCAGACAATGTCCGTGCTGACATAGTTACGGTGTTGCCACTAGGGATTGCTGCTTCCCACAAGCGTACTGTACTGCTACCACCTGAATGTTGTGGGCACAATACATAGATCTTACCAGCATGAATAAACGGCGTACCATAGTACCCGAGGTTCATGTCTGAGTTAAGCACCTTAACTGCCTTCCAGGCATGATAGTCTGGATTGCGGTTGGTAATCAGTAAGAACACGCCATCGGTTGTGTCTAACCAGACGACATCTTCAGTACCATGTCTGACGTTAGTAGGGATTGCAGTGCTTGGCAGGTTACGTGGACGGAAACGCTCAGCAGTAGGTTTAACAGCCAGTGGATCTACTGTGATGTCGGTAATGAATACATCTGACTCTAAGTCATCAGCCCCGTTCCGCAATCCGATGTATTTGTTATTACCTGCATGGAAGACATAGAAGTTACGGTTAGAGTACCCAGGACATGGATACCCATGACTGCCTTCATGTACCACTTTAACGGTACCTGCTGCATCACCAGCTGACACTGGGATACTGGTAACTACCTCAATAGGGGAGTCGATACTACCTTCACCAATGAACTCAATTGATGCAGTCTTCGTTGTAGAGATACTCTCTTCATCTTTATTGATGATTGCATACGCAAACTGCTTGAGTGTGTTCTCGGTAATGATTTCTTCTTCATTAACCTTGAGCTTACGGTTATCCTGCA
>JBOFYP010000105.1:0-1282 GCA_051654725.1 Cetobacterium sp. | reverse complement strand
CCGTTCGTTATGCGGGAATTTAAGCCTTTGAAGAGTTATAAAAACGAGAGTAGTCTCTAAATGTAGACAAAATTGAATTCTATGAAAAAGGAATGATACTTTTGACTTTATATATTTTATTAAAATAATTATAGAGTTTTATAAGTATTTAGTAACGGTGTCCAATTGAAAAAATTAGATGTAATTATAGTTGGTGCTGGTCCTGGAGGATTAGCTGCAGGTCTGTTGCTTTCAAACAAAGGATACTCTGTTAAAATATTTGAAAAAAAAGAATATGTCGGTGGTAGAAATTCAACTTTTCAAGTTGGAGACTATAGATTTGATTTAGGACCAACTTTTTTTTTAATGCCACAAGTATTGAGAGATATTTTCATAGAAGTAGGAGAGAGAATTGATAGTCACCTAAACTTAATAGAGATAAATCCTATGTATAGATTAAAATTTCATAATATGGATGACTTTAATCCATATTCTCATAACAAAAAAAATTTAATGTGTGGAGAGTTAGAAAAAATATTTCCATATAGTTCAAAGGATTATGAAACATATATGGAGAGAGAAGAAAAGAAATTTTCAAAATTAGAGCCGTGTTTAAAAGTTCCATATCTCTCTCCACTTGATTACTTAAAACCTAATTTTTTAAAATCATTACCTTACTTAGATGCATTCAAATCTATCTACAATGTATTAAGTAATTATTTTAAATACGAAGAGTTAAAATTATCATTTACATTTCAAGCTAAATATATTGGTATGTCACCTTGGATAGCTCCAGGAACATTTTCTATTATATCGTTCTTAGAACATAAATATGGAGTATTTCATATAGAAGGAGGATTAGGAAAAGTTTCAACAGTATTATCTGATTTGATAGAAAATAGAGGCGGAGATATTTATTTAAATTCAGAAATAAAAAGAATTATATTTGATGGTAAAAAAGCTGTTGGAGTAGAATTGTTAGATGGAAAAAAGTATATGAGTGATTATGTTATCATAAATGCTGATTTTGCTGATGCTATGACAAATATGATTTCAAATGATTTGAGAGATAAATATTCGGATAAGAATTTAGAAAAGAAAAGATACTCTTGTTCAACGTTTATGCTTTACTTAGGATTGGATAAATTATACAAAAATATACCGCATCATAGTATAATTTTTGCAAAAGATTATAAAAATAATTTAAGTAATATAAGTCAATACAAAAGTGTTGGAGATGATTTTTCATTCTATGTTCAAAATCCATCTGTTACAGATGACAGCTTAGCTCCTGAAGGGAACT
>JBOFYP010000104.1:0-4041 GCA_051654725.1 Cetobacterium sp. | reverse complement strand
TTGTAAACGGCAAGAGTTTTTTGGTTCTTTCCATGGTTAGTTGGTTAGAGCATATTTATTTTGCTCGCACCATAGTAGTTTCCTCTTCAAAGTTTCAAAAGATGCTTTTCCATACATTGTTCTTTTTAAAGTTTTTAGTTTATTTACACTTCCTTCAGCTAATCCATTTGTAAATCTATAAGTAATAGCATTTTCTATAGCTGTTTTATCTCTTCTTATTCCAGTGATGAAACTATTCAATTCCTTAAAATTTAATTTAGACGCTTCTTCTAGCCAAATATTAAATTTGTTTAAATCTTTCTCTTGAAATAATTCTTTGAATTCTTTTACTAAATTTAATATCTTTGGAATCCATTCATACTTTTTTGTAATTTTTTCATATAGTTCAGAGGAAAAATCAATTATTTTATTTATTGGTTTATATAATAGACTTATTATTTTACTAATTTTTATTTTTATAGTAGACTTTTTATTTTTTAACCCTTGATTCTCATAAGCTTCTTTAATTATCTGTGGAAAATAATATCTAAAAGTTCTAAAAGATTGATTATATCCTCTTTCTTTTAAAATATTATAAATATATTCTTTTTTTTCATTTTTATTGAAAAGTTCTATAATATCTAATTTAAAAGAGTCAATTAACCTTATCCTATTCTGATTTTTATTTTCAAAAGTTATGCCACTGTTAATATAAGAGGTAACAGTTCTAAAATCAAGCTTAAATTCTCTCGCAATAGATGATTTTTTGGCTCCATTCTTATACATTTTTTTTACTTCATTTATTAATGCTTGTTTTTTTCCTTGTTTTTCTAAATGAATTTCATTATTTTTAAATTGAAGTTTTGTAAATTCTTCTTTAGTAATTTCTAAATATTTTCTTATTGTTCTATATTGAAGACTAAATATTTTTCCAATAGAACTGTAATTATTTCCATCATCATAAAGTTTTTTAACTTTCTCAATTAATTCCCACTTATTATCATATTTATATTTTGTTTTTATTAACTTTTCATCAACTAGGATTTTTCCGTCACAAAAAACTCCTTCTATTTCTATTAGTTTAGGAAGTTTTCTTACTAAATATTCCTTTAAATAATCACATAAATTTTTGATTAAATGAAAATAGTCACTTATTTGTAAAGCATCAGGATGACTTTGAGAAATCGCTTTGGCATAAGTTTGACTTCCATCTCTATTAAAAAATCTAATATTTTTAAATTTTTTAAGCCATTCACTAACTGCTTCAACCTCTCTAGATTCTATTAGATCAACTACTTTTCTAGTCTCCATATCAATTAAGATAGTTCCATAAGTATGCCTTTTTTTTAATGCAAAATCATCAATACATACAATTTTAGGCTTAGAATAATCAACATTTACACTACATTTTTTTTAAGATGTTGTATATAGTACTTTTACCTACATTGACAACATTTTTTCTCAGTATACTACTCGCATCAATAGAGCTTACTCTCATAGATAAATCTACAATATACTTTACTAATCTCTTTGATTTTTTAGATTTGAACTCAATACAATTAAAACTTTCTGAAAAAGTTTTTTTAGAACATTCTTGATTTTCACAAATAAATTTTTTATTTTTTATCACAATAACAACTTTTTTATCTTGAATTGGAAGATCTTGAAAGCTACGCATGTAATATGAATGTAGTTTTTTAGACTTTTTAGAGCAATAAGGACATTCCACTAAAGTTCTATTAGAAACCACAGTTATATAAATTGTATCCTCTATCACTTCATGTTTTAAATACTCTAAATTATCGTCTAAAAATTTTACCATATTATTCATATTAAAGATCTCCCTAAAATTATTTTTAGATTATTATAACATATATTTTTATTAAAACCAACTAACCATGGAAAGAACCCATTGCATTCTGCCGAAAAACCTACAATTTATTATACCACTAACATCTGTTTTTGAAGGTGAATTAACTGAACCACTTTTACAGAAGTTAAAGTTGGAGTTAAAACAATTTATAAGAGACGATTATGATTCTTTGATTGTTTTTGAAAATCCACAATCTAAAAAATTAAAAAAACATTTTTGGGGTATGATTGATGATAAAACTTCAAACTTTTTTTAAATAATAATAAAAATTAGCCCGACTACTTTAGTTGGGCTTTTAAAAATTATAAATGAATTAAAAGTGAAATAACAGAAAAGCAATTAAATAGAGAAACTAAAATATTTACATTCCACAATGGTTAGATTAAAAGTGTTTTCTCTCTGTCCGCTAGCGTTGCATAAATTTGATTTACATTCCACAATGGTTAGATTAAAAGCGTCTTTCTTTGATGTGGACGAAATAGACACATTAGATGAATTTACATTCCACAATGGTTAGATTAAAAGCGAGCAGTTAGAAGATAAACTATACCAATTAGCCAAATTTACATTCCACAATGGTTAGATTAAAAGCATTTGATAATCTCGAATATACTGGTCCTAATGCTATTTACATTCCACAATGGTTAGATTAAAAGTTTTCTTGCAACCCATTTATTTTAAACAATGTCCACTCCATTTACATTCCACAATGGTTAGATTAAAAGCTTTAAAAACGAAACAGACAGTGCAGGAAATGCAATTTACATTCCACAATGGTTAGATTAAAAGCCAAAGGCGGTTTGGGATAAATTAAATATAAATGTATTTACATTCCACAATGGTTAGATTAAAAGTTTAATATGCCATCGTTAAAATAGTCAGTTCCTTTTATTTACATTCCACAATGGTTAGATTAAAAGTTAATTCTCTCAACGTGTTCTTTATTCTTGTTATCAATTTACATTCCACAATGGTTAGATTAAAAGTGCTAGACTACCTTTCGGTAGTTTCGAAAATTAAAAATTTACATTCCACAATGGTTAGATTAAAAGTTTAATATGCCATCGTTAAAATAGTCAGTTCCTTTTATTTACATTCCACAATGGTTAGATTAAAAGTTTGTTGGTCTACTGGAATTAAAACTCCGCCATCTGCATTTACATTCCACAATGGTTAGATTAAAAGACAAAAGAACCGTATCTATAGTATCATCTAACAACATTATTTACATTCCACAATGGTTAGATTAAAAAGAATTTCAAGAAGAGATAGACGCCCAAGAAATCAATTTACATTCCACAATGGTTAGATTAAAAGTGGTCATCATTAAACACTTAAATTCATTATACATTATCATATCATTTTTGTCGATGTTATATTTATATATTTGTTTAAATGTTAAAAAAAAAAGAAGAAGAAGAAACACTCTTTAAAATAAGGTTTTATAAATCTGTCGAAGCCCCATACTTTTGTTGTAATGTAGGGTCGACAGATTTATAACTGATATAAGATCAATTTCAATAACAACATCTTTTCCACTAAACATTCTTATTTTGATGATTTTTGATATACCATTATTTTTCATTTTTTGGATCTAGACTGAGACTATATGTATAATAGAGACTTTCTCTATTATATTAATCAAATAATGTTATTAAGTTCAATTTTTCTCACTTTTGTTATTCAAGACTTTCAAAATATATTGTTTTTGAGCAACCCTAAAGAATCTTTCATGCATTGGTATCATTTTATCAATATTTACTTCTTGCATATACATCTCTTTAGCTTGTTCTAAAATTATTTCCTGAAGATTTTCTGTCATATTAGAAAAAATTTGAAACAACGAGTTTTCATTTTGTGAGTCTTTAATTTCTTCGATTTTGTTATTTTCATCATCTTTAGAAATAACTTTTATCAAAACGCCCTGAGAAAACCTCTTCCTCTGTAAGGGAGAGGATGAATCAGGGCAATCTTTTTAGTTTTCAGTACCTTGTGATTCGATGTACCGCTTAATAGTTTCAATTGTTGCTCCACCAGTACTAAGTATACAGTAAGAATTACTCCAAAATACGGGTTTCCAATAGTAGGTTCTTAAATAATCAGAATGTTTTTTTCTAATTAATCTAGAAGAAACAGTCTTAAATGTATTTACTAATTTAGCGAGTTCCACTTGTGGTGGGCATTCGAAT
>JBOFYP010000103.1:0-3102 GCA_051654725.1 Cetobacterium sp. | reverse complement strand
AACTGACTTGTAATCAGTAGGTAATTGGTTCGACTCCGATAAGCGGCACCACTGCGAGGGTGGCGGAATTGGCAGACGCACCAGACTTAGGATCTGGCGTTTCGACGTGAGGGTTCAAGTCCCTCCTCTCGCACCATTTTATAGACGTTAACAGTAGACTTTAAACAAGTCTACTTTTTTTTTATACAAATGTTAATTGCTTGAAAACTCTATATGTCTATGGTACAATAATATGAAAAAAAATTTAATAAAAGGTGTATAAATGAAAAAATTTAAAATATTTTGTAATTTTAAAATGATATATAGTATTTCTTTGATTTATTTTTTTGTAGGATATTTTTACCCGAATTTATTGCAAATAAATAACGTGTATATATATATTGCAGAATATTTTGGAATATATGAAAAAATGTTATGGATATTTTTAATAGGATACTATTTTTCTATTTTTATGAAAAATCCTAATAAAAGAGTTGTATTGAAAACAAGATTGGTTTTCATGATAATTTTAGGTATATCTACAGGATATTTATATTTATTAGAAAATCTAAAAGAGTTAAATGAATTGACAATAGATAATCTTCAACAATTTGTTATTAAATTGGGTTTATTAAATATAAACTTGGGATATTTAGAACTTTATACATTTTTAAAAATTTATCCACTTATAGAAAGCAAATTTTTTACAGGGTATTTAATAGGTATAATATTTGTATCACTTCTAATAATATGTGGAAAAATGATAAAATCATCAATAATGTTGGTTATTAATTTTTTTAAAAGAAGAATCGAAAAAATAAAAATCGAAAAAAGAGAAAAGAAAGAAAGAGAAATACTTCTAAAGCAAGCCGAATTAGAAAAAGAAATATATAATGAAATTTGTGATATTCAAAAAAAATATGGTAAAAAAGAGAATATAGAAGAAAGTTTAGAAGGGAATGAAAAAAATGATATTAGCATCGAAATCTCCGAGAAGGAAACAGATACTAGAACAATTGGGATTTAATATAGTAATAAAGGTTAAAGATATTGAAGAAATAAGTGATAAAGCTGAGATTGTTGATCAAATAAAAGATATATCATTTAAAAAAGTAATCGAGGTTGCTCAGGAAAATCCTTCGGAATATGTTGTAGGAGCAGATACTGTTGTTGAAATAGCAGGAAAAGTTTTGGGAAAACCAAAAACATCAAAAGAAGCAGAAGAGATGTTAAAATTATTATCTGGTAATATGCACAGAGTAATAACAGCATATACATTAATAAATATAGAAAAAAAAATAAATATAACTAAATCTGTAGAAAATAATGTATATTTTAAAAATTTAAGTAAAAAAGAGATAGACTGGTATATTAAGAGTGGAGAAGCAATGGATAAAGCTGGATCTTATGGAATTCAAGGACTAGGGGCAATATTTGTTGATAAAATAGATGGAGATTTCTTTGCAATTATGGGATTTCCAATAAATCATTTTATAAAAACTTTAAACGATTTAGGAATAGAGATAGAAAGTTTAAATACAATATAAATTAATTTAAGGAGAGTTACAATGAAAAAAATGTTTGGAAAAGTTTTAGGAATATTTTCAGATGATTTAGGAATAGATTTAGGAACTTCAAACACCCTAATATGTGTTAAAAACAAAGGGATAATAATGAATGCTCCTTCAGTTGTAGCAATAAATACTAAAACAAAAGAAATTTTTGAAGTTGGAGATAAAGCTAAACAGATGATTGGAAGAACTCCACATACAGTAGAAGCAATTAGACCACTTAAAAATGGAGTAATTGCAGATTATGAAATAACAGAAAAAATGTTAAGAGAATTTTATAAAATAGTTAATAGAGGAAAAACTTTATCAAGTCCAAGAGTTATAATTTGTGTTCCAGCAGGAGTGACACAAGTAGAAAAAAGAGCTGTAATGGATGTTACAAGGGAAGCTGGAGCAAGAGAAGCTTACTTGATAGAGGAGCCTATGGCAGCTGCAATAGGGATAGGATTAAATATATTTGAACCAGAAGGAAATATGGTAGTTGATATAGGTGGAGGAACAACAGAAATTGGGGTTATTTCATTAGGTGGAATAGTAAAAACATCATCATTAAAAATAGCAGGGGATAAGTTTGATACATTAATTATAGACTATATTAGACAAAAACATAATCTATTTATTGGAGAAAAAACAGCAGAAGAGATAAAAATAGCAGTTGGAGCAGTAATTGATTTAGAAGAAGATATATTTATTGAAATAAGTGGAAGAAATGCACTGAGTGGACTTCCTAAAAATGTAAAAGTTTATTCATCAGAAATAGCTGAAGCTTTAGAAGAAGCTATAGTGCTTGTTATAGAAGAAATTAAAGGAATTCTTGAAAAAACACCTCCAGAATTATCATCTGATATAAAAAGAAAAGGAATCTATTTAGCAGGTGGAGGTGCACTTTTAAGAGGTGTGGATAAAAGAATATCTGAAAGTTTAAGCTTAGAGGTAACTATAGCTGAAGACCCTTTAAATGCTGTAGTGAATGGAATACAACAACTATTAAAAGAATTTGATAAATATAAAAGAGTTTTAATATCACCTGAAAGCGATTATTAAAAAGATTTTTATGAGGATAATAACATTATTTTTATTAATATGTTCATTACTTAGAGCGGACTATCTTATCACAAATGGTGAGATAGCTCTTTTTTATGATAAGGAAAATAATATTTTAAAAGATGTAAAAACTATAGAAAAAAATCTTTTATCTAATATTCAAATAAATTTATTGAAAGATTATAAAATATATGAAGCTAAAAATTACTATACAGAAACTTGTTATATAGATGGATTAAATATTTTTTATATAAAATATTTAATAGAGAATAAAGAACTAGAAGTATATATTTTACCATCAAATAAAAATAAAGAGAATCTATATATTTATACTAAATTTGATAAACTAAATTGGAAAACTCCATTTAAATTGATATATAAATTTTCTCCAATGAATTTAGACTCAAATATCCAAAATAAAAATAATTACTATAAGTATGATAATTTGAATATTTTAAAAGATAAAAATTCAGAGTTATTTATCTCAACAGAAAATGATTTTCAAAAT
>JBOFYP010000102.1:0-2680 GCA_051654725.1 Cetobacterium sp. | reverse complement strand
GAGATAGCAGAGGCTCAAAATATACAGATTGGGACTGTTATAAGCCATCTTAATCTTGCTAAGGAAGATTCTCCTGAACTCGATTTTTCTACTCTTTATACTTTAGAGGAGAAAAATCTTTTAATTAAAGCTGTCGAAGTTGTAGGAAGAGATTTCTTACGACCAATCAAAGATCAGCTTCCAGAATCTTTTAGTTATGAAAAAATTAAATTAATATTATTAGATATATGAGTACATTGTATATAGTTGTTTATATTGTTATATTGTATATATTGTTATGTACAAAAAAAAACGCCAAAAAACATACTCTCAGCCATTGATTTTATTGAGTTTCATTCAAAAAAAAATTTGATTGTGAAATGGGGGTATTTTGATTGTGAAATGGGGGTACTTTGATTGTGAAATGGGGGTACTTTGATTGTGAAATGGGGGTACTTTGATTGTGAAATGGGGGTATCTCTTGTTTTGATTGTGAAATGGGGGTATTTTTGATTGATTTTTGATAAAAAATAGTATATTATATTTTTTAATGATTGTGATTTAGGGGTATTTTCTATAAAAAGTATCTTTTTTTTAATAAATACCCCCATTTCACAATCAAAAATATTCTTTTAGGGGGAGTTGTGGAGAAAAAAATACTTGCTATAGATTGGGATATTGAAATGGATATTGAAAAAATTGATACTCCTCCAACAGAGGTATTAGAAGAAAATGTTTTTGTTGATGAACAATTTATGAAAAATAAAGATCTTATAAGAATGGATATGAATATCATACAGTTTCCTATTTTTTCAAAAAATTCAAAAAGAAAAATAAATCAGATTGTAAAATATTATTTCAATCAAAATAGAGATACTTATATTACTGTTAAACCAACATCTGGAGAATCTGTTCCAGCTGAATTAGAAGAGAAAGTATTTATTGTTTTGATGCAAATTATGAAAGAACGTAATATGCCTCAAAAGTTTCTTGTGAAAAGTTCTGAATTGAAAAATAAATTAAATTTAAAAACAAAAACATATTATCATTTAATCAGAAAATCACTTATCAAATTAGCTGAAACTAATTATAATTTTAAAAATACATTATACTCTTCTGAAAAAAATGGTGTTATTCGAGAGGAAATAAGTACACCTATTCTAAATTTACGAATAATAACACTTTCTTTAGAAGAAAACAAAAAATATCGAGATAAAATAAATGACAATAGAGTAAAAGAAGTTTACGAAATAAATATTTCAGAACATTTTTATAAAAATATTATTCAAAAAGGATATATGGTCTACAATGGTGAAACTCTTCTACAAATTGATTCAAGCATAGCAAGAACAATATATATGCTTATTGAAAAATTAAGATTTAATAATTTATATCTGAAATTGGATACACTTTTTTTGATAAAAAGAATACCCTTGAAATATACAAAAATAAATATAGCTCAAACAATAAAACTTTTAGAAAAATCATTAAAAAATTTAATTGAAAAAAAATTAATTAGTAATTTTACTTTTATAAAAGAATCAACTTGGGAAAACTCAGAAATTGAAATTATTTTTCCAGAAAGTGCTAATGAAGAGAAGCAAGAACGATTTTTTAGTGATAGAAATGATTTTAGAAAAATTATAACCTCTTCAATAAAAAATATGGATGAAGTTATTGAAGAGATTGAAATAGTTAATTCTAAAAATGAAACAGTTGTAACTAGAGAGATGATTGATAAAGTTTTAGGATTGATGCCATCCAAAGCAAAAGAGTTAAAAACAATGTCAAGGACTATAAAAGAAGCAATCGAAAAATTTGGTTATTCAAAAGTTGAATCAGTAGCAATTTATATGAAAAAAAATAAGGTTGATAAAATAAGAGCTTATTTCATTAAAGCTTTAGAGAACAACTGGATAGAGGATGAAAATATCTCTTTAAAAACTGTTCAAAAGTTAGATGTAAAAGAAACATATGAGATAATAGATGAACCATCAATTGATTCAAAGTATGATGAGAGTTTTTTTGTTATTTTTGAAAAGCTTTCAACTGAACTTCAAAATGAGATAGAAAATCTTGCATATAAAGAATATATAAGAAAATGTGGGATGGAAACAAAAATTCAAAAAATAGCATTTTCTGGAAGTCGAAAAAAAAATATCTGCGAATATTTAGAAAAAAATCCTGAAAAAATATTAAACTTTAAAATAGAAAAAGAACCTATTCAAATTTTAGAAAAAGTTGAAACTAAGATAGAAGATATAAATAAAATAAAAGATATAATAACAGAAGCAATTGAATTAGCAGATATGGTTTTTTCTTATACTGCTGCTGAGAAAAAAGAGTTATTACTAAAAATATTAAAAGAAGTTATTCCACTAAGAACCTCAGAAAAATTAACAGTCGAAAAATTAAATATTATAATGAGTCATTATATAAAGCTTTAGAAGCATATATAACGAAAAACTATTTTTTATTATGAAGTCACTCAAAATCTTTGAAAAAATTATGTTTTCAGGGTACTGAGTGACTTTACTTATTAAATATTATTTTTTATGATAGGAAATCATATCAGCTTCAATCATAACTATATACTCATTTTTCTCTAATTCAATCTCTTCAATATCTATCATTTTAGGAAGTTGTTCAATACCGTCAAGATTCAATTCTAAGCAATCTTTAGCCATAAATACGGCTTCTT
>JBOFYP010000101.1:0-5834 GCA_051654725.1 Cetobacterium sp. | reverse complement strand
AATAAGCTCTGTTCAAATGAACAGAGCTTATTTTTTATATCTATATATTTTACAGTTGCTCTAATAACTCATCTGATATATCAAAGTTTGAATATACATCATTTACATCATCTAAATCATCTAAAGCTTCATATAAAGCCATTACTTTTTTAGCTGTATCTAAATCTGTTATCTGTACTTTATTATCAGGTATCATTGCAACTTCTGATTCTGTTACATTGTATCCAGCTTTTTTAAGCTCTTCTGCTACTGTATTGCAATCAATTGAATCAGTTATAACTATAAATTCTCCATCTTCATCTCTAACATCTTCAGCTCCAGCTTCTAAAGCAGCCATCATTAATTCGTCAGCGTCGATTCCCTCTCCAGTTATTACGATTTCACCTTTTCTAGCAAACATCCAAGCTACAGCTCCGTCAGTTCCTAAGTTTCCATTTCTTCTTGAGAATGCAGCTCTTACTTCTGAAGCAGATCTATTTTTGTTATCAGTTACAACCTCTACTATAAAGGCAGTTCCCTCAGGACCATATCCTTCATATCTGATTTCCATATAGTCTACACCTTCAAGCTCTCCAGTTCCTTTTTTTATAGCTCTCTCTAGGTTATCTTTTGGCATATTAGCAGCTTTTGCTTTTTCTACTGCAAGTCTTAATCTTGGGTTAAAGTTTAAATCTCCACCCGCCTCTTTAGCTGCAATTGTTAACTCTTTTCCTAATTTTGTAAATATTTTTCCTCTTTTAATGTCTTGAGCACCTTTTCTGTGCTTTATATTAGACCATTTACTATGTCCTGCCACAAAATCCCCTCCTAATTGTTGAAATATTTTATATAAATTTTATCATAACAAACTATTTTTTTCAATATATTTGCCTGTTAAGACTATTTTTCTCTTTACCTCTTCTAATATTCTATCTGGTGTCATAACTCTATATTTTTCATCATAAGATAACTTTTCATACTCTACTCCATCTAAAATATCTTTTGGTTCAAGACCTTCGTGTCTAAGATTGTTTTTAGATAACCAATCCATTTTTTTTGAACCTGGACTAAAAATTGCAAAGCTTGGAATATCTAAAGCTTGAGCTAAATGTCTCGGTCCTCCTTCGTTTCCAACAAACAAGTCACAATTTGCTAATAAAGCACCCAACTCTCTTATACTTTTTGTTTTAATATCTGATATAATTCTCTTATCGAAATTTAAATCTTCATGGAATTTTTTAGCAAATACCATCTCTTCTGGAGAGTAGTATAGAATAATTTGACAATCAAAAGTAGCTAATATTTTTTGTGCCAACTCTTTCATAAGCTCTATTGGATAAACTTTTGATTCTCTTCTAGAATTTATAGCTAAAGGTATTATAAATTTTTTAAAATCTACTCCTGCTTTAACCATTCTTTCTTTTAGTTCGTTCATCTCACTCTCTAAAAAAGTTAATGAATAGTCTTTATCTAATTTAACATCTACTCCATTCCCTAAAAGAGGATCTAGCATCTTTAAAAACTTTTCAGCTTTATCAAGTTCACTTGAAGGCTCAGCTATCTTATGAGTGTATGAATATCCTCTTTTAGGCTTCATTCTTCCTATTTTGTACTTTGCTTTTCTAGAAAAAAGTGTAAACAGTTCACTTTTTGGAGTAGACATAATATCTATTACTAAATCATAATCCTCTCTTGTAACTTCCCAAACTTTTTTTAAATATTTAAATGGATTTTTTTGTTCATCTTTTGTAATTGATATAACCTTGTTTAAATATAATTGATTTTCAAATAAAGGAGCTACATGCTCGTATAAAACATAATCTATTTTTGCATGGGGGTAAGTTGCCTTTAAACTTTTACATATGACTGACGAAATAATTGCATCTCCAATCTGTTTAAATCTAACAACTAATATTTTCATACTAAATCTCCTCTATATTATTTTTCACTATTTTTAAATCACTCCAAAAATCAACTGCAACTTTAGCTCTTTTTCCACCATCATCTCTTGATTTTTTAGCAAAATTAGCATCATAAGTAGCTAATATTCCAATATCGCCCTTCCATTTTAAAATTTGACCTTTCTCTTGTAAAAACTTAAACTCTCTTTCTAGAAGAAGTTCAGCAACATCTTGCCCTAGTGCTACTATAACTTTAGGATTTATCAAAGATATCTGCATCATCAAATACTCTTTCAAATCTCTTTTATCTCTCTCTTCTAACTCACGATATTTTTTATCTGATTTTGTTAAAGTTGTAATATAGTACTCTTCTGGAAGTAATCCAACTATATCACAAAGTTTTATCAAAAACTCACCACTAGAACCCGAACGAACTTTTAAATTTTCATCTAAGTACAAGTTATTATCATCTCCTATAAACATAACTTTACCTTCAAAATTTCCAGTTCCTAACATCACTTTTTCTTTACTATTTCTAAAAGCATCAGTTCCACCAATTTCAAACTTTAACTCTTCTAATAACTTTTCAATCTCTTGCACAACTGCCTCCTAAAATATAATCATCTCTGTAGTTAAATCTTGCCCTGCTATCTCTACAGGAATATTTATATTATTTTTTGATAACTCTTCTAAAACTTCACTTAAAGCAATTTCAGGATTATTACTCTCTTGACTCATGTGAGCTAAATATATTTTCTTCATATTTTCATGATACATCTCACATAAAAATCTAGCACAATCTGTATTTGATAAATGACCATTTCTACTTTTTACACGTGCCTTCAAATCCCATGGATATGAGCATGTCATCAACGTATTGTGATCATAGTTACACTCTATAACTATAACATCAACCTCTTTAAAAGATTCTCTTATTGTATTATCAACATATCCTAAATCTGTAGCTATAGCTATTTTAGAGCCTGTACTCTCTTCTATTCTAAATCCAATTGTTCTTTCTGCATCATGCATAACATCAAAAGGATAAACAGTACTTTTTCCAAGAGAAAACTCTGACTCTATAAATCTCAAATTTTCAGGACTTATCTTTCCTAATTTTAATAAACCTGATTCATAACTCTCTTTTGTAATATATATTGGAACGTCATATTTTCTTGAAACTATTCCAGCACCCAAAATATGGTCTCCATGCTCATGAGTTATTAATATTCCATCTATTTCTGATATGTTTATACCTATATTTTTAAGCTGTATCTCTGTTTTTTTCCCACTAAATCCTGCATCTATTAGTAATTTTATATTATCTGTTTCTAAAAAAATAGAGTTGCCTTTGCTTCCACTTCCTAGAATTGCTAACCTCATCAATTTTCCTTTCTGACTATATCTTATTGATTTATTATATCATAAAAAAACCTCTTAGCATACTAGCTAAGAGGTTTCAATTCATCATTCTATCTCTTCAAAATGGTCTTTTCCTACATAACAAACAGGACAAACCCAGCTTTCTGGCACTTCATCCCATTCTGTTCCTGGATTGATTCCATTTTCTATATCTCCAACTAATTCATCATAAACATAACTACATATAACACATCTCATATATTTAGCCATTTAAAACCTCCAAGATGATTAACTGTTCCATAATCCATGGATATTACAATACTCTCTAGCACAAACACTTTTCCCTTTTGGTACTTTGAAATATGCTTCTGGTGCTTCATTTGGTTTTAAATATTTTCTATATAAGAAGTTATCTACACAGATTTCTATTATTTGAATATAATGTGCCTCTGTCATTGGATGAGCTACCTCTTTTCCAACTTTTACTAAATAACCATCCTCTTTTTCCTCTACAAAAGGAACGTGTTTCTCTGTTGATGCATCCTCAGTTTTTTCATGAACTAATTCTAACCCTTCAACTAAAACCTCTTTATCTGCCACAAGTACTTCTAATAAAACTGGATTCTCTTTTACTTTAAAAATTTCAAAAACTTTCATTATAGCCTCCTCCACTTTATAAAATATTTTTTATTATCTATTACTTATTCTGACAATTTGGACAAATTCCTTTAAAATAAATATCATATTCATCAACTTTAAATCCATCCATACTATTTATTATCAATTGATCAATAGATACTGGGATATCATAAACTTTTTTACATTCAACACATTTAAAATGACCATGCACATGAATATCAGCATCATATCTTGTTTCATTTTCTTCTATTGTTATTACTTTTGTTATTCCTTTTTCTATAAATAAATTTAGAGTATTATAAACTGTAGTTTTAGAAAGAGTTGGAATCTCAGGGCATAAAGCCTTATAAATTTCATCTACTGTTGGATGAGTTTTATTTTCTAACAAATATTCAAAAATTTTCATTCTTTGATATGAAGGCTTTATATCATGTATTTTTAAATGTGCTCCTATATTTTCAACATACATGTTTTTCTCCTTTGTAACAATTACAATTTTGTAACTGTTCTTTCTTTTAAATATACACTTTTTTTATACCTTTGTCAAGAAAATCAGAGGTTTTTATACATTAAGTATCTATCAATTCCAAGACCATATTCATTTTTTTCTAACTCTTTAACTTTATAACCAAGTTTTGCATACATTTTTATTGCCACTAAATTTTCTGGGTCCACAGTCAAAAATATCTTAGATATACCTTTTTTCTTTAATATTTGATGTGTTTCTTCTAATAATTTTTTGCCATACCCCTTGCTTCTTTCTCTGAAAGGTGTTGAAAAACCATATAAAAAAACTTCATTTTTTTGAAATATACTTTGATATTGAGCTACTGATAGTATTTTCTTGTTTTCATCTACCAGTACAAAGAGTTTTCCATAACGTATAAAGCTCATAATCATCCACATATCAGCTCCACCCATCTCTCCAAAGCTTTCTATCTCATTTTTATGAATTTTAAGAATTAAGTCTTTATCACCAGAATTAACTTCAACCACTTTCATAAAAACCTCCTAATAACCGATATCAGAAAGATGAAGACCATTTGGTTCTGCTACTGCTTTTTCATATTTGTTTTTATGATCTATCAGCATCTTCATTAAATAATCTTCAGGTTTTCTATTAAAATATATTGATAAAATTGTTCCAACTATTATTCTTATTTGTGATTTTAAAAAAGCATTTGCTTTAACACAAAGCTTTACTGTTTTCTCATCAACTCTTTCAAATCTAGCTTCATACATAGTTCTTTCAGAAGTTCTGCTTGAACAATCAGCAAGTTTAAAATTACAAAAATCATATGTCCCAACTAATGGTTCTACAATTTTATTTAATCTTTCTAAATCTAATTTTTCATTTACAAACGTTACATATCTTGATTGAAAAGGATTTCTTTCCTCTCCTATATAATATTCATAAGCTCTATATTTAGCTGAAAATCTAGCACTAAATTTTTTATCAACCTCTTCTATATCTAACATAAATATATCTTTTGGTAGATTTGCATTCAGTATAAATTTTATTTTTTGAGTAGGGATTGTTGAAGTAACAAAGAAATTCGAAACCTGTTTTTTAGCATGTACACCTCTATCAGTTCTTCCAGCTGAGACCATATCTATATCTAATTTAAAGATAGTTTTCAATACTTTTTCAATCTCTCCTTGAACAGTTCTTAACTTCGGTTGTCTCTGAAAACCAAAAAACTCACTTCCATCATAACTATATGTTATTTTAATATTTCTTTCCACTTTCTTCTCCTTTTCCTTTTTTTATATATAAAAAAAAGCCTTGAATAATCAAGGCTTAAAGTTCTTATTGGTGCGAGAGGAGGGACTTGAACCCTCACGTCGAAACGCCAGATCCTAAGTCTGGTGCGTCTGCCAATTCCGCCACCCTCGCAAAAAGATGGTGCGTCATACTGGGCTCGAACCAGTGACAACACGATTAAAAGTCGT
>JBOFYP010000100.1:0-6061 GCA_051654725.1 Cetobacterium sp. | reverse complement strand
TAATACTTTTGAGATTGCTGCTGTTGTTGTTGTTTTTCCGTGGTCTACGTGTCCTATTGTTCCTACGTTAACGTGCGGTTTACTTCTTTCAAATTTTTCCTTAGCCATTTGAAATTGCCTCCTGTTTTATTTATATTTTCCTGTTTCTTATTATGTTTACAAAAAAAATCCGCCTAAAAAAAAATCCACACATATCCTTCAACTGTTTCAGGTTAGTGTAGTATAGATGGTGGTGAGAGAAGGATTCGAACCTTCGAAGGCAGAGCCGTCAGATTTACAGTCTGATCCCTTTGGCCGCTCGGGAACCTCACCATTACTTATTTAATTTTTTTGGTACCTTTTTTGGTACCCCGTAGGGGAATCGAACCCCTGTCTATAGAGTGAAAATCTATTGTCCTAACCGTTGAACGAACGGGGCATCATATGGTGCCGCTTATCGGAGTCGAACCAATTACCTACTGATTACAAGTCAGTTGCTCTACCAGGTGAGCTAAAGCGGCGTTCCTTTAGACATTTATAATTATACCCTAATATATTTAAAATGTCAACTTTTTTTTATAAAAATACTAAAATTTATTAATTAATGAAGAACCAAAACTAAAATATTATCTTCAGTTCTTCATTAAGTTTAATATTATTTCTTTAATTGTGTTAATAATTCTCTATATTGTTTAGCCATAACTTTTGTCATTGATTTTTTTATGAATTGATACCATTTAAATTTTACAGATTCCATTCCTCTCACTGCATCAGATATCATTTTTATTAAGAACTCTTGTTCTTCATAAGAAAGTTTTAATTCCATTCTATCACTAGAGTCTGCTACGCTTTTTACATAATCTAAAAATTGTACAACATTTTGCATTCCGTTATTGTCAGCAAATTGCTTTTTTATCTCTTCTAAAAATTTAGATAAAAACTTTTTTGTACCCTTATCCAAGCTAACAGAATATTTTCTTTTTCCTTTACCTATTTTTTGAATTGAATTCATCATACCCATCATTGATGACATTGAATTCATTTGCATAGGATTCATATTATTTGCATTTAATTTTTGTGCTTTCATTATTCCCTCCAAAATTTTATAACTTCCCTATAATTTTTTCTATATCTATTTTTTTTATAGCCCCTTCTCTTATAATTACAGGAGTATCTCTTGTCATATCTAATATTGTTGACTCGATTCCCAATGACGATTCTCCACCATCAATTATTATATCCGCTCGAATTTTAAAATTTATATCTAATTCTTCATAACTTTTAGGCGTTCTTTCTCCTGATATATTAGCACTCGTTGTTGCAAGAATTCCTCCTACACTTTCTATTATATCTTGAGATAGTTTCAAAGCTGGAATTCGAACTCCTATAGTTTTTCCACCAGAAACCATAATATCTGGAATATTATCTTTTTTATTCAAAATAATTGTTAATGCCCCTGGCCAAAATTCATTTGCTAATTTATCTACAATTTGTTTGGTCTTTTTATTTACAATTGATATTTTTTCTAAATATTCAACCTTACTCAATAACGCTATTAAAGGTGAACTAAAAGCTCTTTCTTTTGCATCATAAATTTTTTTTAAGCCTTTTAAAGAATCTATTTTTGCTCCAATTCCATAAACAGTATCTGTTGGATAAATTATTATTCCATCTTCACTTAGTATCTTTTTTATATTTTCATAATCTATTTTGTCTTCTTTATATACAAATCTTTTCATAATGAGTCCTTTTAATTTATATTTAGGTATATAAATTAATTTTATCATATTAAAATAAAAAAAGCTAGTAGTATACTAGCTTTTATATATTGCTTTTATTTTTCAAATAATTCTGATACTGATTCATTATTAACAATTCTTCTTACTGCTTCTGCTAATATTACATCTACAGATATCACTTTTATCTTATCTAATTTTTTAGATTCTGGAAGTGATATTGAGTCTGTTATTATTATCTCTTTTAAAGAAGATGCCTCTAACCTTTCAATAGCTGGATCTGAGAATACTCCATGTGTACAACAAGCATAGGCTTCAATTGCTCCTCTTGCCATTATTGCATCTGCTCCGTTAGTTATAGTTCCTGCTGTATCAATCATATCATCAATAAATATTGCTATTTTACCTTCAACTTCTCCAATTAAGTTCATTACTTCTGACATATTTGGCTTCGGTCTTCTTTTATCAATTATTGCTATTTTACAATCTAACCATTCAGCTAATTTTCTAGCTCTTTTTACTCCACCAATATCTGGCGATACTACTACTACTTTTTCACCTGACAATCCTCTTTCTATGAAAGATTTAGCCAGTAATGGTAATGCTTGCATGTGATCTACTGGAATATCAAAGAATCCTTGAATTTGATCAGCATGTAAATCCATAGTTACAACTCTTGTTGCACCTGCTGTTGTTAATAAATTAGCAACTAGCTTAGACGTGATTGGCTCTCTAGGTTTAGATTTTCTATCTTGTCTAGCGTATCCATAGTAAGGAATTATAACATTTATTGATTTTGCTGATGCTCTTTTTAGGGCATCTATAAATATTAATAGCTCCATTAAATTTTCGTTTACTGGTTCAGATGTAGATTGAACAACGAATACATCTCTACCTCTTACTGTTTCACCTATACAAACATAAACTTCTCCATCTTTAAATCTAACAATTTCTACTTTTCCTGTAGAAGTTCCGTACTTTTCAGCTATTTTATTAGCTAGCTCCATATTTGATGTTCCAGCAAAAATTTTTACACCAGGTCTTTCCATTTTTTCTATTTCCTCCAATCAAATTTTATAACTTGTTTACTTCTTGATACTGCTAATGCATTTTCTGGAACGTCTTTTGTTATTACTGATCCCGCTCCAACCAAAGCATTTTCTCCTATATTTACAGGAGCCACTAACATCGTATCACTTCCTATAAAAGCATTTTTTCCAATTGTGGTTTTGAATTTATTTTTACCATCATAATTACAAGTAATTGTACCTGCACCTATGTTAGTTTTTTCCCCTACTGTAGCATCTCCAAGATATGTTAAATGCCCTGCTTTAACACCCTTTTCCAACACTGATTTTTTTACTTCTACAAAGTTCCCAATATGAACTTCCTCTTTTAAATGAGATTTTGGTCTTATATGTGCAAACGGACCTATTGTTACTTTATTTTCAACAATACTTTCTTCTAATACAGAACTTTCAATTCTAACTTCATCAGCTATTTTGCAATCTATTATTCTCGTGTTACCTAATATTTCACAATTTTGACCTATCTCTGTATCTCCCTGTATTAAAGCTCCTGGGTAGATAGTTGTATCTTGACCAATTACAACACTTTCTTCTATATAAGTATTATCTGCATCTATTAAAATAACTCCATTTTCCATATGTTTATGATTTATTCTATTTCTCATAATTTTATTTGCTTTTTCTAATTCTATTTTAGAATTTATTCCTAAAATTTCATCATTATCTTCTAGTAAAAAAGCTTCAACTTTTTTACCATCTTTAACATTTATTGAAATAACATCAGTTAAATAATATTCACCATTTTGATTTTTATTATCTATTTTTTCTAAAGCTACCAATAATTCTTTTGCTTCAAAACAATAAACACCTGCATTTACTTCTTTTATAGCTTTTATATCTTTTGTCGCGTCTTTTTCTTCTATAATTCCTATTACTGATCCATCTTGCTTTAAAATTCTTCCATATCCAAACGGATTTTGGTAAATAGAAGTTAAAACTGTTGTTACTGCTCCTGCTGTTTTATGATAGTTATATAAATTTTTTAAAGTTTCCTCTTTCAATAAAGGAGTATCACCACATAACACCATAACTGTTCCATCAAAATCTTTTAGTTTTTCTTTAGCTTGTTTTACAGCATGACCAGTTCCTAGCTGTTCATTTTGTACAACATAATCTGAATCTTGAAGTATCTTTAATACCTCTTCTTTTTTATGACCTAATATAAGTATATTTTCTATTGATCCGATTTTACTGCATGTTTCAACAATCTTTTGAACCATAGGAACTCCACAAACTTTATGTAGAACTTTTGGCAGCTCTGATTTCATTCTTGTTCCTTTTCCAGCTGCTAAAATTAACGTTTTTAAACTCATCATACCCTCCGTTTTTTTCAACTTTTATATTGTACCATAAGATTTAATTATTTTGCAAAAAAAATTCAATTCTAATTAATTTTGTTGTAATTTTTCATAAGCTTCATTTATTTCTTTAAATTTCTTTTCATGCATGTCTCTAATTTCTTGTGTTGCATTAGCATATCTATCTGGATGATGTTTTTTAGCTAAATCTCTATATGCTTTTTTTAACTCTTCTGGGGTTACACCTTCTTGAACTCCTAATAAATCACGATATTTCTTTTTATCTTCAAAAGTTCCAAATGGATTATTTTGATAACCACCTTGATAACTTCCACCATATTGATTACTTTGATTTCTAAACATATCTTCAAAATCTTTCTGACTATACGATTGATAGTAAAAATTTCTTTTCCTTGGATTTTTTTTATTTATAAAGTATCTAATTACTAAAAATACAAGAATTACTGGAAAAAATTGTATTACTATAAATCCAAAAAACGAAATTAGTAACATCATAAAGAATAATATTGGTAATGAGGATATTGCTTTATTCATTCCAAATATTAGTGCTACTACTAAAAAAATAGCCGCTGTCAAAATTAATGCTATTGATATCATTTTTTTCTCCTTGATTTTTTACTATATTATAAAATAAGGAATAGAAAATCTATTCCCTATTTTAATTTATTTTCCAACTCTTTTATTTTTTCTTTTATTTCTTTGTCTCTTGGATCTATTTCATAAGCTGCAATATATTCATTCATAGCTTTTCTATATCTCCCTAAAAATTCATATTCTTTAGCAAAATCTAAATGTGCACTGTATATATCCAAATCTAAAAATATAGCAAAATCATAACTATTTATTGCTTCAACTATTTTTCCAGCTCTTGAATAAGCGTTACCTAGTAAAAAGTAAACGAATGCATCACTTGGTTTATTATCTAAAAACATATTAAAATATTTGATACTATTTGTATAATTCCCCAGTTCATAATTTAAGTATCCTAAAAAACCAATTGTGTCACTATCTTTTTTTCCTAAAGCTCTAAGTTTTTCATAAAGTTCTAAAGCACCTTCACAATCTCTTTTATAAAAAAGAACTGTTCCTAATTTTTCTAAATTTTCAACATCATTTGTTTTTGTTAAAAGTTCAAATCTAATATCTTGTTCTTGTTTTAATAAATCTTGTTCATTTACATCTATTCTCTTTAATATTTTTTTTCTTAGCATTTTAATCCCCCCTTAGGTTTTTTAAAACTACTTCTCGAGAGATTATATCATATTTTTCCTTTTTATTTAAGAACTTTTAAATAAAAAAAAAGAGCTTTACGCTCTTTTTAATTTATCTTATAATGCTGCTTTTGCAGTTTCTGCTAATTTAGCGAATTCTGCTGCATTGTTTAAAGCGATATCTGCTAATACTTTTCTATCTAACTCGATTCCTGCTCTCTTTAATCCGTTCATTAAAGTAGAGTAAGTTAATCCGTTAATTCTTGCAGCAGCGTTGATTCTGATGATCCATAATTGTCTCATCTTTCTCTTTCTAACTTTTCTATCTCTTGTAGAGAAAGCTTCTGCTCTCATTACTGCTTGTTTAGCTTGCTTGAAAACGTCACCAGACGCTCCTCTAAATCCTTTTGCAGCTTTTAAAACTTTTTTATGTCTTCTTCTTCTAACTATTCCAGTCTTAACTCTCATTTACTTTCCTCCTAAAATTGGTTCTTTAACAATAATATTCCTGAAGAATTATTATCTTCCTACTCCGTATGGTAATAATCCTTTTAAGTGCTTCACTAATGTTGAAGTGATTACTGTATCCTTCTTTAATCTGTTCTTTCTTTTTCTTGATTTCTTAGTTAAGATATGGCTCTTTCCTGGCTTCTTAACAACGAACTTTCCTGTTCCAGTAACCTTAATTCTCTTTTTAGCACCTCTATGAGTTTTCATCTTTGGCATTG
>JBOFYP010000099.1:0-3119 GCA_051654725.1 Cetobacterium sp. | reverse complement strand
CATCTTTTGGTGTTGTAGAGTTCGACTCTGAAGGTAAGGCAATCTCTTTAGAAGAGAAACCCGAAGTTCCAAAATCTAACTACGCAATCCCAGGGCTATACTTCTATGACAACACTGTAGTAGAAAAAGCTAAAATGGTAAAGCCATCTAGTAGAGGTGAGCTAGAGATAACAACACTAAATGAGATGTATCTAAATGAGGGAACACTAAATGTTCTGAGCTTAGGTAGAGGAATGGCTTGGCTAGACACAGGAACACATGATGGGCTACTTGAAGCAAGTAACTTTGTTAAAACAATTCAGAGTCGTCAAGGTGTAATGGTAGCTTGTTTAGAAGAGATAGCATATAAGAATGGTTGGATAACTGCTCAAAAAGTTGAAGAGTTAGCAAAACCACTACTTAAATCACACTACGGTGAATACTTAATGGATTTAATTAAGGGATAATGAAGGGCATAGAAAATTTATTCTCAATTCAATTTGATGAAAAAATATGTTTAAAAAAAGATAAAAATAAAATAATTTTAAAAATTAGAAGTAATTTATTCGATGAAAAAACAATTGTAAAAATATTCCGTAAAATATCACAAGCGAAAAAAGAATTTGATAATGAAAAAGTAACAGTAATATTGAAATTAGGCGATATAACTTTTAAAGATAAATCAGTTTATATTCTTTTAGAAAGTATGATTTATTCAATCTGTAAAGAGAGTAAATTTAAATTTAAAGTAATTGTAAATACTATGCGGTTAAGTAATATTTATTACAGCCGCATAACATTTTCTTTGCTAAATAAATATAAAAATACTATAATAAAAAAAGAAGAATTTATACATGATTTTTTAAAAATGGAGTTATCAAAATTTAAATATAGAAAAATAGTAAATTCCGATGAGAGTTTCAATCTATCTAAATTGTTGACAGAATTAAATTCTTTTTTTATTATATATAATATTAACGAAAATTTTAAAGAGCATCTTGCAGAAATGTTAGTAGAGTTAGCAGGAAATGCAAATGAGCACTCTTTAAGTGATTGTTTAATTGATTTAACAATAGATAATGCAATAAACAAAGTAGATATGCACAAATGTATAACTGTAGATATTGTTGTTTTAAATTTTTCAAAAATTTTATTAGGTCACGGAATAAAAGAAAATTTTAATGCGAATAAAGCATTTAATAGAATTAATTTTATTAAAGACTTAAAAATTGCTTATGACAATCATAGTAAATATTTTTCTGAGGAATATACAGAGGAAGATTTTTTTAATATTTCAACTTTTCAGTGGAGGTTTTCAGGAAGAAAAGATATTGTTGAAGAGAACGGTGGAACTGGATTAACAAAGGTTATTCAATTTTTATTAGATGTTTCAGAAGCTAATGATTGTTATGTTTATAGTGGAACACGAGCCATAGTTTTTGAAAAAGAGCTTATAGGTGTAAAATCTAAAGAGATTCCATACGTAGGTTTTAATAAAAACTCGGATTATTTAAATAGTATTCCAGATGAAAAAGTAATTGGAAAATCAATGTTTCATTTGAATGGAACTCTATATAATTTGAAATTTGTATTGCCGAAGCTAGGAGGAGAAATATATGAATAAAACAAATAAAATTGTATTAACTTTTGATAAAAGTCTTACAGCTATAGCTGGTTATAAATTTGGAGAAGAAATTTTTGAAAAACAAGTTCAGAAAAATTATAAAAGTGATAGTAAAAATATAATAGAGTTTCCACAACAAATAGATAGTGTAGCAATATCATTTGTTCAAGGCTTTTTAAAAAACCTTTTAAAAGATAAGGGCTTATCTAAAGTAAAAGAAGAGATTGAAATAGCTGGAAATTCTAAATTTGTAACAAAATTTAATAAGGTGATTTAATGCAGTCTTCAGATATAATTGCAATATTTTCTTTACTTGGAACTTTATCATTAGGAATCTATACTGTTTACTTAACAAATAAAATTAATAAAATAACTTTAAATGCTAATTTTTTTAATAAACTTTTTTTAGATATCTTATTAGAAGAATTACCAAAAGCATTAGATGAAGCAATTTCAACAAATCTTAAAGAAACAGATAATCTAGAAGATCTTATGATTGCTTTGAATAAAAAAATAGTAGCATATAAATATATGGATAAAAATTTTTATGAAAAAGTTTATAATCAAGTTGTAAGTATAGATGAATTTTTAGTTTTAGATAAAAATAAAAATGTTAAAAATTTAGGAGTTCAAAATGCAAAGCTTGAAGAAAAAGTAGAGGAACTTTATAAAATTTTTATGACAAAATATACAAAGTAAGGTCATAATTGAAGGGGTAAAGATGGGAAAATTTAATAGAGTAGAGACAGGGATTAAAGATTTAATAGTTATAGAGCCAACGGTGTTTGGTGATAATAGAGGGTTCTTTTTAGAGAGCTACTCACAAAAAGATTTTTTAGAGATAGGGATGGATGCCGTATTCGTTCAAGATAACCATTCAAAATCTAAAAAAGGTGTATTGAGAGGGCTACATTTCCAGACCGAGCATATTCAAGGTAAACTTGTAAGAGTTACTGCTGGTGCTGTTCTTGATGTTGCCGTAGATTTAAGAGCTGGTTCGCCAACTTTTGGAAAACATTACTCAGTAGAGTTAACTGAAGAAAACAAAAAGATGTTCTATATACCACCTGGGTTTGCTCATGGATTTTTAACTTTAGAGGACAACACAGAGTTTCAGTATAAATGTACTGACTACTATGCACCAGAGTTTGATTCTGGAATCCTTTGGAACGACACTGATGTAGCGATAGATTGGAACTTCTCAGAATACGGATTATCTCCTGACGAGATTTTATTATCTGAAAAGGATAAACTTCAACAAACATTGAGAGCTTTCAAGGCGAGTGGAGTTGTGATAGGATGATACTTATAACAGGAGCGAATGGGCAGTTAGGTTATGACCTACAGAGAATCTTAAAGAGTGAAAATAGAGAGTTTTTAGCCACAGATTACACTGAGCTAGATATTACTAATATAGATGCTGTTAGAGCATTCGTAAAGGATAAAGAGATAGAGCTAATTATAAACTGTGCTGCATATAACAATGTTGATAAAGCTGAAGAAGAGGTTGATATGT
>JBOFYP010000098.1:0-1131 GCA_051654725.1 Cetobacterium sp. | reverse complement strand
AAAGTCTTTTGTGTCCCTTGTCTCTATTTCTACAAGTTCTGTGTCCATAGTTATCTCTACCATAAGCAGATTTTAATGGAGTAGTTAAAGACTTTTCAGGTCTAACTTTATCTAAATCTTCGTTAACTAATCTAGACATGTGTCTAGTACCATTAGTTATAGCATTTAACTTTCTAATTGCCATGTTTTGTTAACCTCCAAAATTTCCTGACCTATAATTATCTTTAGCTTTATCCTTTTTATAATAAAGAACTAAACTTCTAATTATTTTTTAATTATACTTCTGCGAAGTAAGTTATTGTGTTTCCAGCAGCTAATTTAATGATAGCTTTTTTCTTAGCTTGAGTCTTGTAAAGTTTAGCTCCATGTCTTTTTGTAACTGACTTTACATTCATTGTTGCTACAGATTCAACTTTTACATTAAATATAGTTTCAATCGCTTTTCCGATTTCTACTTTGTTTGCTTTTGTATTTACTTCAAATGTGTACTTGTTGTAATCTCTTCTTAAAATCTCAGATTTTTCAGTGATTACAGGCTTCTTTACGATATCGTAAGCAGTCATTATGCAAGCACCTCCTCAATTGTCGTTAACGCTTCCTTAGTTACGATAACTTTCTCTTGCTTTAATAACCAGTAAACTCCAATCTCATTAGGTTGAAGAACTACTGCGTTCTCTAAGTTTCTAGCTGATAAATATAAATTATAATCAGCTTCTGTAGCAAGGTCGTTTACTACGAATAATTGTTTTGTGTTAGCTGTTAAAGCGTTTGTTAAAGCAATTATCGTTTTAGTTTTTGGAGTTTCTATAGTTCCATCTAGAACTAAGATTTCTCCAGCAGCAACTTTCGCAGAAAGTGCAGATCTTAAAGCAAGATTTCTTACTTTTTTATTTACTTTTTTATCGTATGATCTTGGTTGTGGTCCGAAAGTAACTCCTCCACCTACCATGTGTGGAGCTCTGATAGAACCTTGTCTAGCTCTTCCAGTTCCTTTTTGTTTGAAAGGTTTTCTTCCTCCACCTTTAACCATAGCTCTAGTTTTAGTAGCTGCAGTTCCTTGTCTAGCAGCTGCTAACTCTGCAGTTAACACTTCATGTAAAACTGCTTGATTAGGCTCGATTCCAAATACAG
>JBOFYP010000097.1:0-1351 GCA_051654725.1 Cetobacterium sp. | reverse complement strand
TTTTCCTCAAATATATATTAGGGGGATATATTAGAGAAAAGGATTTGTAAAAGTATAATATCACTTTTTTTTATACATGTATATATACTTTTTATTATTATTTTACTATTAAAAAAAGCACATTTACAAAATAGATGCTTTTTCAAATCTTTCATCTAAGACATATTCTATAAAACATCTTTGAATTTCTTTGACACTTAAAGAATTTACCTTCAAAAGATTTTTTATTTTATAGCTCTCTGTATCTGAAATTATCAAATCATAACTTAAAATATTATCTTCACTTCGAAATCTAAAATCAAGAAGTGATTCTGATTCAAAGTTTAATCCTGGATAGAGTTCTTTCATACATTTTATGACTTTATAATTTTGTTCTTCATCTAAATTTCTTGAAACACTCAGAACTTTAAAACCTTTTATATGTTGTTCATCAAGAAAAAAATTTGAAATAGAACCAGATAATCTCAATACATCAGAATACATCATCTCCAATTTAATTTTATCAAGAATACTCTCTATTACATTTGCTAGTTTTTGACATCTCAAAGAGTGTGGTTTTTTTCTTACCCATAAAACTCCATATTTTTTATCTACATAACCTATTATAAAATAGTTCGCTATAGATTCTTCCAATCTTTTAGCTTCTAATTTGCACATTTTAAATTTCTCTTTTACTTCATCAATAAAAATATTTAATTGCTTATTGATAACGCAGTCTGAAGATTTATAACATTTTGTTTTTAAAACTATCTCTGCAACTTTTTCTTTAATATTATCCGATAAACTCTTTGCTAAATTAGTTTTTTCTAAAATCTTCTCTATCTCTATCTCTTTATCATTTTTTTCTTTTTTTCTCATTTCTAAAAAGCCTTTATGTTTCTCTATCAATGCCAAAGAGTATATTGCATAAAAAGCTATTATTGATTTTCTTATTTTAAATACATCTGTAATCTCTTTATATATTTTAATATACTTCTCTTCGTCTAATATATTTACCTCTTCTAACAACTCTTTTCTTTGCATACACAAAAAGTCTCTATCTACAAATAACCTTATCAAATTTTCACATAAAATTCGATTGACCTTGCTTTCTTCATCTGTTTGAATAAATATTCCTTTTGAATTCTTAGACTCTAAAAATATATCACTTTTTAATAATTGTTCTTTTACTACTTTTAAATCTTTTATTGCTGTTGTTCTAGAAATACCTAGTTTTTCTCGCTCTTTTTCTAAATTTATATATCCATTTAACAATAGTTTCGTACACAATATATTTTGTCTCTGTTCTGAAGATAATATATCTAGTTTGGAAAAAAAATCTGAAAATCTCTCATCTTTATTTTCTAAGCTG
>JBOFYP010000096.1:0-8597 GCA_051654725.1 Cetobacterium sp. | reverse complement strand
AAGCTGTAACCACTACCACAACTAAGCTATACAGAATTGGTGATGTCCCAGAAGAGATAAAGCCCCCAAACGTACTCACAGGATCCTCTGTCAACCCACCTCTAATAAACATCCCTATATATTTTACAATCCAACCAGCGATAACTACATAGTAAGAGTAAACAATGAAACAACATAAAATCCCCAAGATCCCTACGAATCCCCAACCTTTTTTTATATTGTTATATGAACCAAATGCATCTGATTTTCCTCTTCTACCTATAACCATCTCACCTAGCATTAAAGAGAATCCTAATATTATTACCAATGATAGATAAACAAGGACAAACGCCCCTCCACCATTTTTTCCAGCTAAATATGGAAATTTCCATAAATTTCCAAGCCCTATAGCTGACCCTGCAGCTGCTAATACAAATCCTACACTTGATCCCCAATTACCTCTTTCGTTACTCATAATTATCACCGTCCTTTTGAAAATTATTTTTCATTTTGGGTAATAATAACATATGTAAAATAAAATTACAATAGTTTTTTTACTGTTTTTTAGTACTTTTGTTCGCAGTAAAAAAACTTTAATAAATTAAAACACTTTCATACTATATTATTGGTATTTTATATTATTAATAAATTGACTATTTTCAAAAGTTTTTCTTTTTCAAATTTTGAAATCTCTCCTATAACCTATTGACTCTTCTGCTGCCTCTAAGTAATTTTCCACTTTTTCAGTGAATTCAGTATACATCTCTTTAGATAATGGTGTTTCTAATTTTAATTTCGTTCGAATTGGCTTACTTCCACTATATTCTACTGTATTCCCTTTACCTATATAGATATATTGCTGAATCTCACCATCTATTTTCTTTATTTTTCTCAAAAAAATATGAATTTTTATTCCTAATTTTTTATTTTCTACTATTTTTTGACCAATTTCACTATCTATTCTAGTTGCATTTGGACTCTCCCACTGAAAATGATATCTATCTAAGATTTTATCATTATACTTGATACTCTCTTTTATATTTTCATCTTTATGCAAATCTATGAATACAAAATAATCATCATCTTTTTTTAGTAGTCCACTTCCTCTAAATGCACTATGCTTCATCTCATAATTACAAAGTAAAGCTACATCCCGCATATTATAGCTTTCGTAAAGTTTGATAAATGGAAAACCATAATCTTTCATACCAAAGTTCTCTCTGTATTTTAGTAATCCATAATCTAGAATTTCTAAAATATAATTTTTTACATTTTCTGAATTTAAACTCTCTTTCAGAGTAGAACTCATCTCTAAACCATCTTTACCTTTTAAAAATAAAGGTGAGCATCTTTTTAAATCTTGAGAATCAGAATAATTACCAGTTAAATAATCGATTGCATGTTGAATTGTTTTCTTCGTATGCTCTAAATTAGAAATTTCAATATATTTTTGAATTAATTTTAAAACATCTTCTTTTTTCAAACTACACTCTTTTGAGATAATCTCGTGAGCTATTAGGAATTCATAAACTCTTTTAATTGGTAAAAATCTTTCAAACTCTCTTATTACAATTTTTTGATTCTCACTTAATACGAAAGGGTTTTCATCTATTTTTTCTAAAAAATCAAAATATGATTTTTGTAATTTTACATATTTAAAAAACTTTGGTGCTTCTTCATATTGAGCAAAATTTATAGGTGTTGGCACTTTTTTTAAAATTTCTTGGAACTCTTTAAATTCTGCTTTTAAATATCTTAAACTATTAAAATTTTCATTATTGAGCTGCTCTAAAATCTCTTTTTTACAAATTTCATCTATTTTTATATGAATATTTTTATATAGATTATCAAAATCTCTCTTGATAGCTATTTTCAAACTTTCTTTATCATATGATTTTTTACCTGCCAATGCTATCGCTATCAAAAAAGCTCGTGAATGATTCCCTATGAAATCTATTACTGTTAAGAAATCTTTATTTTCTGAATGTCTTAATCCCCTTCCTAATTGTTGAGTAAAAACAATTGGAGATGCTGTTGGTCTTAGCATCAATATGCTATTTATGCATGGAATATCTACACCTTCATTAAATAGGTTTACAGTAAATATAACCTCTGTCGAATTGCTCGTTTTAAAGCTTTGAATTATCTCTTCTCTCAACTCTTTTTTATCTGCCCCCGTTAAAGCTATTGCTTTTATACCTCTTTTTTTGAACTCTGTCGCCATAAATTGAGCATGCTCTACAGTAATACAAAAACCTATTGTTTTTCTTCTCTCTCCACTATACCCATAAAAATTCATCTTCTCTATTATAAAATCAACACGTTTTTCTGTACTTAATTTTTTTGCTACTTCTGAGATATTTGTATAATCTACTTTTGATAAATCAATATCAATATCTTTTACTCCATAATAATGAAATGGTACAACTAATTTTCTTTCTAAGGCTTCTTCTAAACGTATTTCAACAGGAATATTCATATCGAAAATTTCATATATATTTCCACCGTCACATCTTTCTGGAGTTGCTGTTAATCCCAATAAAAAATTTGGCTTAAAATAATTTAAAATTGAGCTATAACTCTCTGCTGTTACATGATGAGCTTCATCTATAATTATGTAATCAAACTCATCAACTCGAAACTCTTCGTATCTCGTGCTGAGTGTTTGAACTGTTGCAAAAATATAATCTCTATCTACATTTTTAATATTTCCTGTAAATTTACCAGCAGTTTTATCTTTAATAACTTTTTTGAATGTTGCCATTGCTGAATTTAAAATATCTTCATTGTGAACAACGAAAAGAGCTCGTTTTGGATTAAAGTTTTTTACATCAAAAGCTCCCAGATATGTTTTTCCAGTTCCCGTTGCAGCTATGCACAATGCTTTTTTTTCTCCATAAGCTCTTAATTTTTTTAGATTTTCAAGAGCTAAATTTTGCATATAATTTGGTTTTATATCCTCATTTTTATATATTCCAAAATCGTTATCTTCAGCTACCATCAAATACTCTTTTTTAGGAATTTTTTGAACCTCATTTTCCTTTTTGAAATGTGAAACAATATATGGATTTACATTTTCTACACCCTTTTCCCAAAGATAGTTGAATTCATTTAAAACTCCTGTTATAAACTCACTATTTGGTGCTGTTGTAACTGATGTGTTCCATTCAATATTACTTTTAAGCCCACTTTTAGTTAAATTTGATGAACCTATTATTGCTTTATATGAATCTGGATATTTGAAAATATATCCCTTTGTATGAAACCCTTCTAATTCATCACTATCAAAGAATTTCACTTCAATATTTTTAAACCTCTTTAAATAATCTACTGCTTTTAACTCTGTAAAATGGAGATAATTAGTTGTTAGTATTTTACCTTTTATATTTAATTTTTCTGTTCTTTTTAAAATATCTAATAAAATTTGTACTCCTGCAAAATTAATAAATGCTACTGAGAAATAAAATTCAGTAGCATTTTTAAAACCATCTTCAATATACTTATATAAATTTTTGTTGCTCTCAAAATTAGTATTACTTATAAATTCATATTTCAACTTTTCCCCCAATAATATCATTTTTATTTTTTTAAGATGTTTATTTAATATATTTTATATAAATATTAATTTTTGATTTCCCTTCAGGGTTAAACAATAATTCTAATTTTAAATTTTCACTAATTATTTCTAAAAATTCATTGGATTTAATTGAAAACAATTGTTTTGCTAAATTCGTATTATAGTCTAGTCTAATTATTTCTGAAAAATTTAAAGGATAAATTTCTTTATGTATATATTTTCTAAATTGATCAATATTTTTTGCTTCTACTTCACAAGTTTTTAAAGCAATATAAAATTCACCCACTTTATTTGAGAGTACATTTTCTAATAGAGTATCAAAGTTTAGATTATATTTTTTTTTATTTTTAATTGTAAAAATAATTTTTGTTTCAACATATTCATAATTATTTACAGCCATTGAATCAAATAAAATACATTCCATTTTTTTCTTATCTAAAATATAATTTTTATAAAGTTTTAAAAAATAATTTGTATATATTTTCAAATTTTCTAACTTTGAATTTTGAATTTTAAATATAACTTTATGACTTTTCCCTATTTTTTCTAAAGAAAAACTGATATTATAATCAGTGTTATCATTTATATCTTGTACTAAAGGATTTAAAACAAACCTTTTTAAATCATATAACCTCGAGTAACTTTCAATAATTAAAATATTTTTTAACTCTTCTAATTCAATTTCAATTACACTTTTTAAAGTGTTCAATTTTAAAATTTTAAAAAAAAACTCTATTGCAAATGAATTTTTTAAAAATAATGCTTCTTTTAAACAATAATTAATTTTTTTTTCTTTGTTTAATAAGTACTTTGTAAATTCTGGATTCAAATAAATTTTAAATGAATCATTTTTAAAAATAACACAATTAAAAAACTGACAATAAACCCTTTGCTTATTTGTTTCTATTAAAAAAACTCCCTTTTTAGCCAATCTTTCAATAAATTTTTTTTTACAATTTTTTAATTTGGGTAATTCTATTTCATTTAATAAAAATTCTATTTTTTCTTTTTTTAAATATCTTTCTATTAATTCTTTTAAAAATATCCTTTCTTCCTTTAATAATTGTGACGAAAATTCCAAAAAATATTTATTTTTCATAAAAATTTTAACCCCCCCAATGTTTAAAAATGACGAAAATTAAATTTTTGTTTATTCTACAACCTAATAACTGTTATTTTTAGGTTAATTTTACCATTTTTTTAAAAAAAATCATACATTAATAACGAAAAACAAGATTTAAAGTTACATATTTGACATCTATTTTTTTATGCAGTAATATTGTGATATCAATCTATTAAATTTTTAGGAGGGATTAATTTTATGAAAAAAATACTTTTATTATGCGCTGCTGGAATGTCTACAAGTTTACTTGTTAATAAAATGAAAAATGCAGCTAAAGAAATTAATTTAGAAGTCGAAATAGAGGCATGTCCTGTTGAAATTTTTTTAGAAAAAGTATCAGCATTCGATGTTTTTTTATTAGGACCTCAAGTTAGATTCAAACAAAATGAATTAAATTTAATTGCAAATGAATTCAATAAGAAGGTTGAAGTTATTAATATGCTTGACTATGGAACTATGAATGGTAAAAAAGTTCTTGAAACTGCATTAAATCTTTTGAAATAATTTAAGGGAGGTTGATTATGTCACTAATGAATCGTTTAAATAATTTTTTAGAAAAATATTTTTTACCTGTTGCCATAAAAATTTCTTCACAAATTCATATTCAATCAGTTAGAGATGGTTTGACTTTATCAATGCCACTTTTAATAGTTGGTTCAATATTTTTAATTTTTGGATTTTTACCTATACCTGGATATCCTGAGTTTATGTCAAATACATTTGGACCACTTTGGAAAGCACGAATTTTATATCCTGTACAAGTTACCTTTGATATAATGGCTTTATTTATAGCTATTGGAGTAGCTTATAGATTAGCTGAAAGAAGAAAAGTTGATCCACTTTCTTGTGCTGCTATCTCTTTAACTGTTTTTTTATTAGTAACACCTTTTAATATTGCTCACAAATATAATGATATTCTTTTAAGTGTAAAAGGAATAGATTTAAATTTAATTGGTAGTAAAGGAATTTTCGTAGCTATTTTAACTGGTCTTCTTACTACTGAAGTAGTTAAATTTGCTACAGAAAAGAACTTAGTTATAAAAATGCCTGATTCTGTTCCACCCGCTGTTAGTAAATCTTTTTCAGCTATTATCCCTGCTATACTTGTTATTTTAATTGGATTATTTATTAGAATTATTTTTGAAATAACACCTTTTGAAAATATTCATAACTTTATTTTAAATATTATTGGAAAACCATTAACTGCTTTAGGTGGTTCTTTTATCGGTACTTTTTTAGCAGTTCTTGCTGCTCAGCTACTTTGGTCTATGGGATTACATGGTCCAAATATAGTTGGCTCTGTAATGACTCCTATCTGGCTTGGAATGATGGATCAAAATAGAATGGCTTTTCAAGCAGGAGAAGTATTACCTAATATTTCTGGAAGTAGTTTTGTATTTTTAGCTTCTAAACTTGGTGGTTCTGGTTTAACTCTAGGCTTAACTTTCTTTATGGCATTTTTCGCCAAAAGTAAACAATTAAAAGAAATTGGTAAAATGTCCTTTGGACCTGGATTATTTAATATAAATGAACCTATAATATTTGGTACACCTATTGTAATGAATCCAATATTGATTATTCCTTTCATTATTGCTCCGCTAGTAACAACTACAATAACTTACTTTGGAATGAAATTTGGATTAATTGCTCTTACTAATGGAATAAATGTTCCTTGGACTTTACCCGCACCTATTTATGGTTTTTTAGTTACTGGTGGGCATACTTCTGGTGCTGTTATCGGTACTTTAGTTGTATTGATTTCTTGTGTTATATACTATCCTTTTTTCAAAATTTATGATGCACAGAAAGTTAAAGAAGAATGGTCTGCTGAGCAAGAACAAAAAATTTTAAAACAAGAAAATATAGAATTAGAAACTATTTAATATTGGGAGGCTTTTATGAATAAGAAATTAAAAATAGTTACAATCGGTGGAGGTTCATCATATACTCCTGAAATCATTGAAGGATTTATAAAAAGATACAAAGAGTTACCAGTTAGTGAACTTTGGCTTGTAGATATTGAAGAAGGTAAAGAAAAATTAGAAATTGTTGGAAATTTAGCTAAAAGAATGATTGAACAAGCTGGTTTAAAAGGTAAATTTGATATTCATTTAACTTTAAACAGAAGAGAAGCTTTAAAAGATGCTGATTTTGTTACAACTCAATTTAGAGTTGGTTTACTAGAAGCAAGAATTAGAGATGAAAAAATACCTCTTAGATATGGTATGATTGGTCAAGAAACAAATGGAGCTGGTGGCTTCACTAAAGCTTTAAGAACAATTCCTGTTATTTTAGATATTTGTAAAGACATCACAGAGCTTTGTCCGAATGCTTGGCTTGTTAACTTCACTAATCCGAGTGGAATGGTTACAGAAGCTGTTATAAAGTATTATCCTAATATCAAAATAGCTGGACTTTGCAATGTCCCAATTGGAGTCCGTAAATCTGTAGTTGATGCTCTAAAAGCTAAAGATGAAGATGTAGAATTAATTTGTGGAGGATTAAACCATTTCTTTTGGGGAAGAAAAGTTTTACATAATGGAATTGATAAAACAAAAGAAGCCGTTGCTGGTGTTTTAGCAGATTTAGAAAATACACCTGCAAATCTTAGAACTAAAGAACCTTGGTTAAAAGAACAAATAACTGATTTAGGAATGATTCCTTGTGGATATCATAGATATTATTATATGACAGATGAAATGTTAAGAGCACAAATCTCTGATATAAAATCTGGTAAAGGAACTAGAGGAGAACAAGTTAAAGTTGTTGAAAATGAGTTGTTTGAATTATATAAAGACCCTAATTTAAATATTAAACCAAAACAATTAGAACAAAGAGGTGGGCAATATTATTCTGATGCAGCTTGTGAGTTAATCAACTCTATTTATAATGATAAAGGTACTATTATTGTTGTTTCAACTAAAAATAATGGTGTTATAGATTGTTTACCTGATAATTGTGCTGTTGAAGTTACAGCTAGAGTTTTCAGAGATGGTATAAAGCCATTCCCTCAAGACCCTATGCCTGTTGCAGCTAGAGGTATCTTACAGCTTATGAAATCATTTGAAGAAATGACTATTGAAGCTGCTGTTACTGGAAATTATTCAAAAGCTTTACATGCTCTAACATTAAATCCGCTTGTTAATAGTGGTAATCAAGTAAAAACAATGTTTGATGAAATTATTAGAGAAAATTGGGATTTTCTTCCTCAATTTCAAAAACATATCTCAAGATATAAATACTAAAAATTATAAAAAAAAGCAGGTTAAGGCGTTTTATATATAGGCCTAACCTGCTTAAGTTTTAAAATATTTATTTTAATCACTTTTCAATGACTCTGTAAACTCTCGTATATCATCCATCAAATTTACATTGGGATTACATTTTATAACCATTCCATCTAGATACATCAAACTTTTTATAACATGAAACATTCCCTCTTCAAACTCCATTCCTGAATTAACAGATAATTTGATAGTTTCCATCATTCTTTTAGTCAAACTAACATCTGAAACACTACTATCTTTAAAATCTTTATATAATTCTTTGAATTTTATTAAAAATATACCCCTCTCTTTTTGTGATAATGTTTTTTCTGACATCTCATTCAGAGATTGACCAGCTTTATCATAGTCATATCTAGATAAATAATAGAAAAATTGAAATAATCCATTTTTTAATTTACATTTCATTTTTCCTATTGTTGAGCAGTCAATCAAGGTTATCTCTCCATTTTTTCCCAAAATAATATTTCCAGGATGTAAATCACCATGAAAAACTCCTAATTTAAACATAAAAAAAGTATGATATTTAAATAATCTTAATAAATCTGAATACTTCAATCTATTTTCTTTTAATAGAAGATTAAAACTTTCCCCCTCCACAAACTCTGATACAAGAACTCTTTCTGAAGATAAA
>JBOFYP010000095.1:0-1682 GCA_051654725.1 Cetobacterium sp. | reverse complement strand
CCAATCTCTAAAGTATAGAAAACAGTATGGATTCCAGGTCTCATATCCATAAATCTTTTAACCTGACTTAAACTAAGTGATGGTAAAACATTTACATCTGATACTAAGATATGACAAGGTCTAGGGATGTCAGCATCTTGAATTTTTTGCATAGGATTTTTTAAATGCTTAAACATAGGGTTCTTTAAAACCTCTTCGTTCATAACAGCATTATCAACACCGAAAACTTTGAAACCTTTCTCTAATAATCCGAAACTAGCACCACCTGGAGCAGAACCAATCTCAAGAACAGTTTCCTCTCCTCTGAATTTGTAATCAGTCCAGATAAGAGCCTCAATTATTTTTAAATAAGCTCTAGATGGAGAAGCCTCAGGTAAAACAACTTTAGGATTAACTCCAGCCATTTTCCAAGAGTAAGCAGAAGCTGTTCTTATTCCTATCCAGAACTCTCCCTCTTTAACTTCAACTACATCTAAGATAGTTTGTCCAACTTCGGCAACCTCTCCAGAAGTTTCACCAGTTACTAAAGAGAATCTATGAGTTACATCAGCTTTGTGCTTCATAACTTCAGCCTCTAATTTTTCAGAGTTTGTTCTTCCTAAAGAGATTCCACAAGCTCTAGCAAATATAAGGTTAAATTTGCTCTCAGGGGTAAATTTTCCACTATTATCTTTAAAAGTTATGTAACCTGGTCTAGAGTATGCAAAACTTAAATCTGGATACTTTAAAGCTACCTCTTCCTTTAATGCTTTTTCACTTCCGATATTTACAATTGTATAGATAAACAAAAATTATCACTCCCAAAATTTAGTCTTTTTAAAGGTATATTATATCACTTTGCTCAGAGAATAACAACAGTTGATGTTATTAATAGTATGAAGTTTTAGAAATGATATTTCTATTTTCAAATAAAAATATTGAAATATCATTTCATATGTGCTATTATAATACCAGATACATAAAAGTATTACAAAAAAACGAACTTTCGGAGGAATAACAGTGGATAAATTAAATTTAAAAAGCTTAACAACAGAGAGTAGAAATGTAAATACATTAAATATAGATACAGTTTCTACAGCAGAGATGGTAAAAATAATTAATGATGAAGATAAAAAAGTAGCAGAAGCTGTTGCTACAGAGCTTCCTCAAATAGCTGAAGCTATAGATGGAATTGTTGAAAGAATGAAAAAAGGTGGAAGATTAATATATATAGGAGCTGGAACTTCTGGAAGATTAGGAATTTTAGATGCTTCTGAGTGCCCTCCAACATATGGTGTTTCAGAAGAGTTAGTTCAAGGTTTAATCGCTGGTGGAGTAGAGGCTATATTCAGAGCAAAAGAGGGAGCTGAGGATTCAAAAGAGTTGGCTATTCAAGATTTAAAAGATAGAGGATTAACTGCTAACGATACAGTTGTAGGGCTTGCTGCTTCTGGAAGAACTCCATATGTTATTGGTGGTTTAGAGTATGCTAACGAGATTGGAGCGTTAACTGTTTCTATAACTTGTAATGCTGATTCATCTGTAGCAAAAGAAGCTAAGATCGCTATCTCTCCAGTTGTAGGACCTGAGGTTGTTACTGGTTCAACTAGATTAAAATCTGGAACAGCTCAAAAGTTAGTTTTAAATATGTTATCAACTGGTTCTATGATTAAGATGGGAAAAGTTTATGGAAACTTAATGGT
>JBOFYP010000094.1:0-1801 GCA_051654725.1 Cetobacterium sp. | reverse complement strand
ACCCTGAAGTGCATTTCCAGTTAAGTCAAGCTAGTTACGTTGTAATTGACCCGGATGGTATTAGTTTGCCTTCGGTCTATAACCAGAATGTTGAGATGGATTAATCCATCTCTTTTCTAGGAGATATTGAATGTTCACGCTACATACTGTTACTGCACGTACATATGGTGTTTCGCCTACGCGATTCGCCGATGATATTTTCAACCGTATCATCTATAAACCAGTGCTATCTTTACGTCATAGCGACGTGACTAAGTTTAGCACTATGATAGTAGTGTATGACATACGTCGTCCATCTACGCTGCAGAAGCTACTGCCTAAAGATCTGGCAGCTGAGATCTTCCATAAGTTAACCAAGTGTGACTTCGACGAAGCTAAGAAAGCATGCGATGACGACGTTGGTCTTAATGGTATATCTAAACGCACCATTTCGCAGATTTCTTACCTCAGTAAGATGCATGATAACAAATACTCCGACTTATTCATTTATGGCGACGATCAACCATTTGTGTCGGAAGTATGGAAGGGTATCAGGATCATGCCACTGGCTATCGGTTCACCGTCCAATAATATTGACCCAACTGTCTGCGATATGATGGTTTACTCACCAGTACTATTCAACATTGAGCATAGTCGTGAGCTTGCTAGCGAACACGATAACTGCATCGTACATGGTGTGGATTATGGAATTGGGTCTTTAACGTCACTCATGTCTATATATCGCTGGTCTACTACATGCGCTGGCGTGGTTGGTTCTAACGGTACGGTACTGCAAAATGCTGTTACTTCCCGTGATTTGGCAGCAACAGTGTTTCTCTGAGGATAAATAGATGTTTGAATTTGGTAAAGTTACGCGTAGAGATCGCGGTGTTACAATCGATGGGTATGTAATTCCAGTCATTCAATCGCGTTCACTCATTCGTCCGTTGAAAACAAGTATTTATACTGGTCGTCGGTCAGATGCGCCACTAATTCTGTTTTATGATCATCACTGGCCATTTGAATCTCTGGAACATCATTACGGTCTTTGTATCGATGATCTTGAGTATTTGAATACTATCTGTATGACAACAAGACCATATCCGGCCATTAAGTCTGATCCGCGCGACATGGATGAAGACGAATTCGCTGAGGCAGACGTAAGCGGCTTCAGTATGACAGATACTTCGGATATCCGAATTTTCCCAAACGGGTACATTAAGTTACCGAAACTTACGTGTCCTATTTTATTGATACCGTATTGCGTAAGACCAACTAACATGAAACGCGTATCGTTGGCTGCCATGGTTGCTGGACGCGATAGTGACAAGCCTAAAAGGCCTATATTGGGCGACGAGATGTGTAGTCCGTTCTATGATATTCACTTAATGGAGATCGCACCTATCCGGGATAATGAGCACGATATGATAGCTCCAGTTGCGTTGTGCAATCATATGGCGCATAGTTTTTGTACTATGATTAGTGGTAGCACTGCGCCTAAGTCAACGCCCACAATCTTCGGTACGTCAGTAATGGATATCTATGAGTATCACCGTACACGTCGTACTATCCACGTAGTATAATTATAAAATGGCGGGAAAATACCCGCCTTCTTTTGTTAAACAAAGAACCATCCTATTAACTGTCGTCAATTGAGAGGTACATGTACGGCGGCAACCGCATGAGTATATAAATACTCTATAACAATCTTGGAGTTACATAATGAGCAGCTTCACTATTTTAACTTTACTTTTGATGGTAATTACTGGTGCAGTAATTGTATTGTTCAAGGGAGTACCACGTTCTGTAGCGATCATCATGG
>JBOFYP010000093.1:0-1417 GCA_051654725.1 Cetobacterium sp. | reverse complement strand
AATTTTAGACAGTTGGTTGCCGTTACGATAAAGATGAATAATCATTCTACAAGTCCATATTGAATAAAGCGCAAGCGAACTTGCGCATGTGTACACCTAGATAATATATGTCCGTGATATTTTTAGCTAACGCGGACAGTATACCACTTCGAGATATGTGCACGATACTCTGGTTCTGGTCTTAGACGCTTCTTGTCAGTGATCAGTTCCTTCGGATCTTCGTTACGTACACTAGAAGAATATGCTGGCGTATTAGCAAGCACATCATCAAAAGTATGATAAAGAATCGTGGTCGCATCACTGAAGACGCCCCAGTAGTCGATCACACGGTTATTTTGATTAGTGACTAAACCATCGTAATGTGCAGGACTAGAATTAGGAACCCCTAACTCTCCCCACCAGTGCTTGCCAACGCCATCATGATCAACCAGCAACTGGGGTGTATCAACCTCAATGATAAACGACGTCTGTAGTGCCAGAATCTTACGCTTGAGAGCTTCGTCTTCCAACGCTAAGAAGTTAGTGACATCGAAGTTTACATTTAAGCCCAGCTCATCACCGTAGTTCAGGATATGGTTCTTCACATATCGTGGAGTAAAGCTAAAGCTGTACAGATCTCGTCCAAATAGACGTAACCGTGAGTCGCTATCATTAGCAAACCAAATACCACCACCAACCACGCATGCCAAGGTACGTCCTGTATCTTTAGCTTTGACATAAAGTCCGCCATTGTTATCGAATTGAATTTCGTCATCTGTAAATGGACGACATTTCACACTGGCAGGCATAACCAAAACGCCACAAGACATATCTCCAGAGCGATGGATAATACTACCAGCACCGTACAGGCGAATACCATCCAAATATGGAGCCGCCATCACAAAGAAACCATTGACTGTAAATAAACAATTTTCCAGTATGATGTCTTTATAAACAGGATCACGTAAGAACAGATCGACCGCTTCAGATGGCTCTACTGGCTGCGACGGATGCATGTCTTTACCACACAATTTGACATATTTGAATGCGCGGAAGATAGGCAAGTATTTAGAGCGGACATATTGAGGATCAGGTAAACCCGGCGTTAATAGCGACATCGGTACTGTCTTTAAGAACTCAGATACTCTGATACTATGCGCATGCTTAACGTTATCTAAGTCTAGTGTATGGTATGTGCCCAACGTGGTTTCGATAACCCCAATCTCTACACGCAAATACTTGTCTTTCAGCACTGCGATCGTTTGATTACCCACATCAGTGGCGGTGATATGAGATGGGTTAGTGACGTATGTTTTACCTGGAACTAGTTCTAAGGCCATGGTGTTTCCTTTGGTTAATAAACATGTTTAGAGGACAGAGATAAATGGTAGTCTATCCTTTTGATCCACAGTGTCGATTAGAGTCCAATTGGATACCT
>JBOFYP010000092.1:0-3055 GCA_051654725.1 Cetobacterium sp. | reverse complement strand
AAAGGAAACTCAGGTTCAAATTTTTGATTATATAGAAGGATTCTATAATAAAAATAGGCTCCACAGTAGTTTAAATTATGTTTCACCAGAAGTATTTGAAAGAAATTACTTTGAAAATATCTCGTAAAATCAAGCGGGGGTATTTTCTAAAAAAATCAAAGTAAATTTTGTCTACTATATTGACAGAATATCATATTGACAGAATATCATAATGAGTAGTGTATTTATATCACCCGGAACAAAAGTAGTACGAATTAATCCATTTTTCATTCTTCAATTACTAACGAGCTTATGCTTAATCATTTTTTACAATAGCTGCTTATATGGGGATAGAGGATAGGAAAGATAAAAAATAAATTGGAGGAATAATTGAATATTTTTATAAAAATTTGTACAATCGTGATTAGTAAACTTAAAAATAAATTCCAATTTATTTTTATGAAAAAAAAGTGGAGAGATCAAAATAGTAAAAATAAAACATCACTAGTAAATTATTTTCCAATAGAGTTAGTAAAAGTTGGAAATTATTCTTATGGACCTCTGAATATTAGATACTGGGGAACTGAAAAAGAGGGATTAGAAATAGGTAATTTTGTTTCTATAGCAGAAGGAGTAAAATTTATTCTTGGTGGAAATCATGAAGTGAATACATTTACAACGTATCCATTCAGAGTAATGGCTTTAGGTGAAGACGTTGAAGCCTGGACAAAAGGACCTATAGTTGTAAAAGATGATGTTTGGATAGGAACAGATGCTTTAGTTTTATCAGGAGTTACTATTGGTCAGGGAGCTATTGTGGCAGCAGGAAGTGTTGTAACAAAAGATGTTCCTCCTTATTCTATAGTTGGTGGAAATCCAGCTAAAGTTATAAAATATAGATATTCAAAAGAGATAATTGATGAAATGATGAAAATAGATTGGAGTAAAGTTAAATTAGATAATTTAAAAAATATAAGAGAGGAATTATATAAAGAATTAGATTTAGAATTATTGAAAAAAATAAAAAATGAATTGTTTATATAATAATTATGAAAATAAAAAGTGTAAAATATAATATACTTATGAATTTTATTAGAGTTATATTTGGAATGCTATCTCCACTGATAGTTATGCCTTATATAAATAGAAAATTTGAACCAAATTTGATAGGAGAAATTGAATATTCAACAACAATTATTTCATATTTCATACTATTTGCAGGACTAGGAATTTCAACATATGGTGTAAGAGAAATAGCTAAAGTTAGAGAAAATTTATATGAAAGAAGTAAATTTGTATTAGAGATGTCTTTAATTATTTTTATAACAAATTTTATTTCGTACACAGCATTAGTGCTAGTTGTATATTTTGGAATCTTGAAAAATATAAATTTAAAAATGCTTTACTTAATTAGTTTAAATATTTGTTTTACATCTTTTGGTTTTGAATGGTTCTATCAAGGAATTGAAGATCAAGAGTATATAACTAAAAGAAGCATATTTATAAAAATAATTTCAATAATATTAATATTTATATTAATTAAAGAAAAGAAAGATACTATAAAATATCTTTTGATTTTAGGAGGAAGTTTATTTTTTTCTAATTTTTTGAATATTATAAATTTGAAAAAATATATATCATTAAATAAAAATATTTTAAAAAATATAGAGCTTAAGAAACATTTAAGAAGTTTATTCTTAATGTTTGCTTCAAGTGTAGCAATACTTATTTATAGTCAAATTGATATGCTGATGATTGGGAATATTTCAGGGACGTATTATGTAGGTTTATATAATATATCTGTAAAAATATTAACTTTAGGAAAAGTATTAATAACTGCTGTAGGCTCTACTTTGCTGCCAAGATTAACAAATTTTTATTTTTCGAATGAAAAAGAGAAATATGAATCACATCTAAAAAAATCACTTCAAGCTTTAATTCTGTATTCTTTTTATATGATTTTATTCATATATATAAATGCAAATGAAATAGTTTATGTATTTGGTGGAAAGGAGTTTAAAAAAGCGGCCTTTACACTACAGCTACAATCAATAATAATTATAATATCTGGATTATCTTATTTTTATGGTGTTATAGTTCTTTATTCTCAAAAAAAAGATAAACCATTTTTATATAGTGTAACAATAGCTGCACTGGCCAATATATTATTAAATAAAATTTTAATACCAAAATATAATCAAAATGGAGCTGTTATAGGAACAATAGCAGCAGAGTTTTTTGTAGTTTTAACAATATACATCTTACAAAAAAAAGAATTCAAAAAAATAAATTTCATGAATTTAAATACTTTAAAAATACTGGTAATAGGAGTTTTTTGTTTAGGATTAGAAAAGTATTTAGTTTCTAACTTCTTAAATGGAAAAATTATTTCAAATTTATTTTTAAAAAATATTATAATTTATACAGTTTATACTTTGAGTTTAATTTTATTAAAAGAAAATTTTTTAATGGAATTTATAAATATTGTAAAATCTAAATTAAAATAGGAGCTAGAAATGAGTGAGTATGCAGGAAAGTTTGACAAAGTTCTTTTAGAAAGAACAAAATTTATAATAGAAGAGAGTCAAACACAATATAAATTTACATTAATTTTAAATTGTGCATTAAGTCTTATTTGTCAACCAATAGAAAAATTAAATGTTAATATTGTAGAAAATAATAAAAAAGGAAGAAAAAATTTAAAAAATTATGAAATAGTTGATCAGATAGCAATCGTAATAAAAAAATATAGTGAAAATTTAAAAGGAGAAAACTTACAAATTTTAAGATGTTTAAGAAATGGTATAGCTCATTTAAACATTTCAGCGATTAATGTTAATGGAAGTTTAAATAAATTTAAAATTAAAGGAACAACTATAAAAAATAATATTATAATAGAAAATACATTTGAATACACTGAAAATAATTTAAAGGAACTATGATGTTATAATCTTTTAGTAGACACATTTTACTTTAACAAGTATCATAATATTAAGATATTAATTAAGGTAGGTGTCGTATATGTCAAAGCATAAATATGATGATGAATTTAGAAAACAAATCGTGGATCTTATTG
>JBOFYP010000091.1:0-12227 GCA_051654725.1 Cetobacterium sp. | reverse complement strand
CAGAAATAGCAAATAAATTTCAACAAGTATTGGGCGATAGATTTGATTCGAAATTTACAACAGGTTCAACAATACATGGAAAATCATATTATGTAGCATTTCAAGGTGGAGTAGCAAGAAAATTTAATGAAACTTGGAGTGGGGCAATAGGTTTAAGATTAGTTGATGCTGAAAGGAAATTTAAAGGAGAAGGAAACTTTGAAATTTCTAGTAAAAAATATGAAAAATTGAAAATAAAACCAAAATTTGATATAGATTCAGAGAGAACAGCATTTGGAGTTGCAGGAATATTTGGATTAAACTATCATCCAAATGAAAAATTAAATTTAGCTATTAGATACGAAACAGAAACTAAATTAGATTTTGATAATAAAGAATCAAAATTAAAAAAAGGCTTTATAGAATCATCGGGAGAAACAGCAGGAAATGCTTTTTATAATATAATTGAAAAAGACGCAGCAATAAGACAGTGGATGAGTGAAGGTAGTGGCAGAAGAAATCTACCAGCTGTTTTAGCATTAGGAGGTTCATATAAAGTAACCGATAAAACAACATTATTAACTTCTGGAAACTATTACTTTATAAAAGAAGCGGGAGATGATGTTGGAAACTTTGATAATTATGATAATGGTTACGAAGTATCAGTTGGTTTAGATTATGAGCTAAATGAAAAGTGGACTTTAATGACAGGTTACCAATATACAAATACAGGAGCAAATGAAAAAACATATACAGATACTGATTACGTTTTAGATGCAGATATGTATTCCGCAGGAGTTAAGTATAAATATAGTTCACAATTGGATTTAATGACAACATATTCCCAAATACAGTATAAAACAGATGAAAATATAAAAAAAATAAAATATAAAAAATGTGTAGACGCATTTGGATTAGCAGCTACTTATAAGTTTTAATATAAAAAGCAGATGAAAATTTTTCATCTGCTTTTCTATTTATTAATAATTATCTTTCAAAGCTCTTTCAATAGTTCTTTGCTGATCTTTTTTAGTTAAAGAATCACGTTTATCATAATTCTTTTTACCTCTAGCAACAGCAATATCAACCTTAACATAACCCTTAGATAGATGAACATTTAAAGGAACAACAGTGTATCCTTTTTGTGTTATTTTTTCATGTAACTTTTTAATTTCAGCTTTATTTAAAAGTAATTTTCTAACTCTTCTTTCTTCAGGATTATAAACACTTCCAAAAGACCAAGGAACAACAGTCATTCCCATTATGAAAACCTCACCGTTAATTATTCTAATAAAAGCTTCTTTTATACTAGTTTTACCAGCTTTTATAGATTTAACCTCACTTCCAACAAGCTCAATTCCAGCTTCAAACCTATCTTCAATAAAATAATCAAAAAAAGCTTTCTTATTATTAGCTAACATCATAATCTAAAATCTCCTTTCTTTTTTTCTCCCTGTATATTCATCATGAAACTCTGTAGGAATAACTTCAATTTCAAGCATTTGTAAATCAGAACGAACAATTAAAATGTCCATTTTGTCACCTAAGTGGAACTCTCTATCAGTGTCTAAATCTTTCATAACATAATCAGAATCGTTAAATTCATAGAAGTTTTTAGCACTAGTTACATCCCAGAAACATTCAATGTGTTCTTCTGTTTCAAAGAATATCTTTTTATTATTAAATCCAACTATAGTGGCTTTAAACTCTTCTCCTATTTTATCAAGCATATACTCAACAACTTTAATTTTGATACTTTCATCTTCAATTTTCATAGCTTTTCTTTCTGTTTGAGAAATATGAGCTGTAACATCAGGTAAATAATTTATAAGTGTACCATATTGTTTTTTAGAAGGATATCCATTAATAGCAATATTTAAAATTCTATGTATTAACAAGTCTGCATATCTTCTAATCGGTGAAGTGAAGTGTGTGTAGTAACTAGATGACAATCCAAAGTGCCCTAAGTTTTCAACACCATATCTAGCCTGTTTAAGAGACATTAAAATCATCTTATGTACAATCATATTTATTCCTCTAGCTTCAGAATCTTCAATAATAGATTGGAATTTTTTAGGATGAAGATCTTCGAAAGAGTGTAATCTATATCCAAACTTTGAAAGAGTTTCACTTAACGTTTTTACTCTCTCAGGATCAGGAGTTTCATGTACTCTATAAACAGAAGGAATCTCTAGCCAGAAAAGTTTTTCAGCAATTGATTCATTGGCCATAATCATGAAATCTTCAATAATTCTTTCAGATTGACCTCTTTCAATAGTTTTTAAATATTTCACTTTTTTATTTTCATCTAAAATAACTTTGACTTCAGGAAGATCAAAATCAATAGATCCTCTATTATATTTAATAGCTCTTATAATATTAGAAAGCTCTAACATAACAGAAATCATATCAACTATATCACTATATTTTTCAGTCATTTCAGGGTCTTTTGCAATTATTTTATTTACATTTGTATAAGTCATTCTATGAGCAGTTTTAATAACAGACTTATATGTTTGTATGTCAATTGCTCTACCTTGAGAGTCAATTAAAATCTCAACAGAGAAAGTTAATTTATCTTCATGAGGATTTAATGAACATATTCCATTTGAAATCTCTTTAGGGAACATAGGTAAAACTCTATCAACCATATATACAGAGTTTCCTCTTTTTTCAGCTTCTTTATCTAGTTTAGAACCAGCAGGAATATAATGAGAAACATCTGCAATTGCAACAATAAGTTTATAGAAACCATTTTCTAATTTCTCAACATAAACAGCATCATCTAAATCTTTAGCATCATCACCATCTATTGTTATAATAGGGAGATGTCTTAAATCTTTTCTTTTGTTAATTTCCTCTTGTGATATAGTAATTGGTATTTGACGAGCTTCAGCCAGAACTTCATCTGGGAAATCTTCAGACATTCCCTCTCTTATTATAAGAGCTTTAACCATGTTATTTGTATCAAATGGATTTCCAATTTGCTCGATTATTTTACCTTCAGGTTTTTTCTCATCGGTACCCCAGAACGTAACTTCAACAACAACTAACTCACCATTTTTAGCTTTATTGAAAAAGTTTCTAGGAATATAGATATCTCTACCAAATGATTGTGTAGGTCTAACAAAACCAAAGTTTTCTTTCTTTTCAAAAATACCGATTATAGTGTTTTTTTCTCTAATAAGAACTTCAATAATTTCACCCTCTTTTTTTCCTTTTCCTTCAGGAGTAGTAACGTTTATTAAAACAATATCTCCATCTAATGCTGTTCCAAATTTACTTCTAGGTATAAAATATCCCTCAGTATCTGTATCAACGAAACCAAATTTCCCTTTGATATTAGAGAATTTACCTTTAATAAATCCTAAATTTTCAGGAATGTTATATTTATTTCTTTTATTCTTCATAATCTCACCAGCTTCAAGCCATTGGTCGAGAATATCTCTGTTGTCTTTTTTATACTTAGGAGACCATCCTAATGCTTTAGTAATCTCATCTAAAGTCAAAGCTTTACTATCTTTTAAAATATTTTTTAATTGTTCAAGCTGTTTTTCTAATTTTGTTTTAATTTTCATAAATTTTTAATCCTCCTATTAGCTTATTTTCAAAAGCCAATTACGCATCTCAATAGAATCTATATGTATAACATAATTTTCCTTTAAAAGATACTCAATTTTTTTATTAACCTCTAATAAAATAGCTTTATCAATATTAAATAAAGCTAAATCTCTAATTTTTTCAACATGTGGATAATCTCTTTTCGGTTCTATAGCATCAGCTAAATAGACAATCTTTTCGATTAAACCTATATTTTTACGTCCAGTAGTATGATATTTTATAGCATCTAAAATCTCTTCATCAATAATATTAAATTTAGACTGAGCTATATATGCACTAGCATAACTATGTAAAATTTCAGCATTATCAAGATAGTCTTTAGCTTCTTTTTTAAAATACTCTTTTGAAATATCAATTAGTTCATTTTTTTTAAATTCTTTAGTATAATCATGTAAAAGTGAAGCAATAGCTATTTTTTTTAAATCAGCGTTATAAATATTACCAAGTATAAGAGCGGTATTTAAAACTCTAATTGAATGTTCATATCTTTTTTTAGATACAACTAATTTTAATTCTTCTTTTAAAAAATCAATATTCATAATTCCTCCAAATTTTGAAAAAGGAGCTTCAAGAAATAGAAACTCCTAAGAAAACTATATATTATTGTTTAATTTATAAGTTTTATTTATGTTGATAAAGTTAACTTTATCTGTTGAAGAACCATTTATAAGTAAAACTAAATTATTTGCTCCACCAGGAGTTAGTAAAGTATTTACAAAAGAATATATAAGAAGTAATTCTTCTTGAGGGTTAGTAGCAGATAAAAGTATTTTAGAATCTAAATCAAGATAAAGAGTTCTATTTTTTATGTATACTTCATATTTAAAAATATCTTTTTTTATAATTTTATTAGTTTCTAATTTAGTTATAAGCTGTTCAATAATATCTTTTAAAATATCTTCTTTTAAAATTAAATTACTATTTAAGATAATCTCTTCATTAACTAATTTTTGGGCTTTAAAGTTTGGAATAAAAATAGTTGTAATAGTATCATTTTTTGAAACTTCTTCTGATATAGGAGAAGAAATTTTAGTAATTATTTCACTTTTTTTATTTAATTTATTAGATTGTAAACCCGTAAAAGCAGTTATACAAATTAATGCAATTAAAAGTAATTTTAGTTTATTTGACATCAAAACCTCCTAATAGAAAAATCCTCTAATTTTATTTGCTAATTCTTCAGCCATAATATTTTGATTAGATTCTTTAACTAATTTTGCAACATCAGCCTTATTTGTTATAAAACCAAGCTCAACTAAAATTCCAGGCCCATTGAATCCTCTCAAAACAGCAAAATTGGCACCATAAATTCCTCTATCTCTCATACTAAGTCTTTTAGCAAGAGAAGTATTTAATGGTTTAGCAACATTTACAGATTTCTCCATATTTTTATTGTATGTTAATTCTCCCATTATTTGAGCTATACTTCCAGTTTTTTCTCCATATTTTTCACCAAAACTATTTTCATAAGCAGCAATTTTTTCAGCATAAGGTGATGATTTCTTTGAAAAATAGAAAATTTCCATGCCATTAGCAGTAGAATTTTTAGAAGCATTTAAATGTAAACTAATAAAAATATCAGCTTTAGCTCTATTAGCAATACGACTTCTTTCAGATAGAGTAATAAAAGTATCGTTTCTTCTAGTCATAATAATATTAAAATCTTTAGATAACTTTGATTGTAGTTTTTGAGCGACATCAAGAGCAATATCTTTTTCTTTGTATTTTTTGAATCCAATTGCACCAGGATCTTTTCCACCGTGGCCTGCATCAATAGCGATTGTAAATTCTTTTTTAGAAGAAGTAGATGGTTTTAAATCTATAACAATTCTATTTGGTTTAGTTAAAGAGTAAACTTTGTGTCCAGCACCTTTTTTTAATTTAATAAAAAATCCAATATTAGAACCATAATCAATAAGGTCTATTTTCTCAATACTTTTTCCGATAAATTTAGATGGGTTAAATTTAGTAGCCATTTTTACTTTTTCTACTTCTAAAAAAAGTAATCTATTATATTCATCATAGTTACTTTTGTATTTAAGTTTAGTAGTTGTAGAGATATCAAAGATTAATTGTGGTGGATTGTTATTCATTCGAACTTTTTGAATAGTACCATTAGCAAAAATAGTTAGAGAAAATAAACAAAACACACAAAATAAAAGGTATTTTTTCATAATTACTCTCCATCAATTTATAATAATAAAATAGGATGGAAAAGTTCCCAATCCCATCCTTTGTAAATATTTTTATTTTAAAACTCTTGTAATAGAATTTTTAAGTACTTGGATGTTAACACCTTTATCAACTCTAATAGATAAAAATTCAGAACCAATATTAGATATAGTACCTTTAATTCCGCCAGAAGTGATAACTTCAGCACCCTCTTTAAGTGATTCTAACATCTCTTGATGCTTTTTTTGTTTCTTTTTGTTTGGTAAAATAAGTAAGAAGTAAAATACAGCAGCCCAAATAGCAAATGTAAGTAACATTCCTCCATACTTAGCAAATAATTCATTCATATTATTAAAGCCCCCTTAGATAATATTATTCTAAAATAAGTATACCACAACGATATACTCTTTTCAATAAAATTTAAGCAAAGAAGTTCTTAAGCTTATCTAAAAAATTATTTTTATCTTTATGATTTTTATCTTTTAAACTATCTTCAAACTTTTTTAGTAATTCTTGCTGTTCTGAATTTAAATTAACAGGAACTTCAATTTTTATTCTAACTATTTGATCTCCTGTGTAAGGGCTTCTAGGATTTTTAATACCTTCACCTTTCATTCTAAATAATTTATCATTTTGTGTTCCAGCAGGAATTTTAATAGTTTTTTTACCATTTAAAGTAGGAATTTCAATTTCTCCACCTAAAGTAGCTTTAGTAAAAGTAATAGGAACTTCACAAATTATATCAACACCATTTCTTTCAAAGAAAGGATGAGTTTTAACAATGATATAAACATAAAGATCACCATTTTGTCCACCCTCTGTACTAGCATTTCCCATTCCAGAAAGTCTTAATTTTTGTCCAGCATCAATTCCAGCAGGAATTTTAATAGTTTTTTCAACTACTTCAGTATCAATTCCGCTACCATGACATCTTTTACATTTTTTTTCAGGAATCTCTCCTTTACCATGACAAGCATCACATTCTTGTGCAGTTTGGAAGTTTCCAAAAACAGTTCTTTGTACAACATGAATTGTACCAGTACCATTACATTTAGAGCATTTAGTCATCTTAGAATCAGATTCAGCACCACTACCATGACAAGATTCACATTTACCTGTTCTCTTATATTTTAAAACTTTTTCAGCACCTTTAGCAGCTTCCTCTAGAGTTAACTCAAGGTTGTATCTTAAATCTTCACCAGGTTCAGGACCTCTTTGACGAGAAGAGTTATTGAATCCACCGAATCCACCACCGCCACCACCGAAGAATGAACCAAAGATATCACCTAAATCCTCAAAACCACCGCCACCGAATCCACCACCGAATCCGCCAGCTCCAGCTCCGCCACCGTTCTCAAAAGCTGAATGTCCAAATCTATCATACTGAGCTCTTTTATTTTCATCTGAAAGAACTTGATATGCCTCATTAATCTCTTTAAATTTATCTTCTGCAACTGTTTTTTCAGAATCGCTAGCCCCACTAAATTTATCTGGGTGATATTTCATAGCAGCTTTTCTATATGCTTTTTTTATTTCAACATCAGAAGCCCCTTTTGCAACTTCTAAGATGTCATAAAAATCTCTTTTGGCCATTTAAAAAAATCCTCCATTTCTCAAAATAAGGGATAGAGTAGCTCTATCCCTTAAAATAATTATATATTAATTAGTAATATTAGTCAACTATCTCAGCATCAGCAACATCATCTTTTGCTTTTGCTTCTGGATTAGCTCCACCTTGTTGATTAGCTTGAGCATCCTTGTAAATCTCTTCAGCTAATTTATGTGCAGCTCCAGATAACTTTTCAATAGCAGCTTCAATAGCTTCTTTATCGCTTCCATCTTTAATAGCTTTTAATTCTTCAATGGCATCTTCGATAGCTTTCTTTTCATCTTCTGTTACTTTTTCAGAATAATCTTTAACAGATTTTTCTGTAGAAGCAATAAGCATATCAGCTTTATTTCTAGTTTCAACTAATTCTTTGAACTTTTTATCTTCAGCTTCGTTAGCTTCAGCATCTTTCTTCATTCTTTCAATCTCATCAGCAGATAAGTTTGTAGAACCAGATATAGTAACATTACTTTGCTTTCCAGTTCCTAAATCTTTTGCAGAAACATGAACAATTCCGTTAGCATCAATATCGAAAGTAACTTCAATTTGAGGAACTCCTCTAGGAGCAGCAGGGATACCATCAAGATTAAATTCACCTAATTTATGGTTATCAACAGCTTTTGCTCTTTCTCCTTGTAAAACATTTATTGTAACAGCTGGTTGATTATCAACAGCAGTTGAGAATACTTGAGATTTTTTTACTGGAATAGTAGTGTTTCTTTCAATTATTTTAGTGAAAACTCCACCTAAAGTTTCAATTCCTAATGATAATGGAGTAACATCTAAAAGTAAAATATCTTTAACGTCTCCCATTAAAACTCCACCTTGAATAGCAGCTCCTTCAGCAACAACTTCATCAGGATTTATTCCTTTATTAGGTTTTTTACCAAAGTAAGCTTCAACCCATTCTTGAACAGCAGGAATTCTAGTAGATCCTCCAACTAAAAGGATTTCATCTATATCAGATGGATTTAATCCAGCAGCTTTTAAAGCATCTTTTGTAGGAACTTGAGTAGCTTCAACTAATTCTCTAGTTAAATCGTTGAATTTAGCTCTAGTTAATTTTAAATCTAAATGCTTAGGTCCAGTAGCATCCATAGTTATGAATGGTAATGAAATATGAGCTTCCATTAAAGTAGAAAGTTCTTTTTTAGCTTTTTCAGCAGCATCTTTTAATCTTTGGTATGCCATTTTGTCATTACCTAAATCAATTCCACTCTCTTTTCTGAATTCTTCAGTTAAGTATTTGATTACAACATCATCAAAATTATCTCCACCAAGATGATTATTACCAGAAGTTGAAATAACTTCTATAACACCATCAGCAATTTCAAGAACAGAAACGTCAAATGTTCCACCACCAAGGTCGAATACTAAAACTCTTTCTTCTTGTCCAGCTTTCTCTAATCCATAAGCTAGAGCAGCAGCAGTAGGTTCGTTAATTATTCTCTTAACATCTAAACCAGCGATAACTCCAGCATCTTTTGTAGCTTGTCTTTGAGCATCTGTGAAGTAAGCAGGAACAGTAATAACTGCTTCAGTAACTGTTTCTCCTAAGTATGCTTCTGCATCAGATTTTAATTTCTTTAAAATCATTGCTGAAATCTCTTGAGGAGTATAATTTTTTCCATGAATATCAACTTTATAATCAGTTCCCATATGAGTTTTGATAGATAAAATAGTTGAATTAGGATTTGTTATTGCTTGTCTTTTAGCAATTTCTCCAACAATAATTTCACCATTTTCTTTTATACTTACAACAGATGGAGTTGTTCTAGCACCTTCTACGTTAGATATAACAGTAGTAGATCCTCCTTCCATTATTGATACACACGAGTTAGTAGTTCCTAAGTCAATTCCTATAATTTTTGCCATTTAAAAAACCTCCTAATATATATAAATTTTTTAATTTTACTTTTTACAAACTTTAACCATTGAGGGTCTGATAACCTTCCCCTTCATTTTATAACCTTTTTGGAATTCAGCAATAATTTCATCGTTAACATGATCAGCTGAATCTTCTGCTGCAACAGCCATATGCATATGAGGGTCAAAACTAGCTTTTTCAGTTTCTATAGCCTCTACACCTTCACTAGCAACAGTACTTTTCATTTGAGAAAGAGTTAATTCAACACCTTTAACTAAAGAATCAAAATCTTTTGATTCAGAAGATGCAGAGATTGCTCTTTCTAAATTATCTATTATATCTAAAACTTTTACTATTATTTTTTCAGAAGCAAAAGATTTTAAATCTTCAAATTCTTTTTCTTTTCTTTTTGTGAAGTTTTGGAATTCAGCTTGTTTTCTTAAATATGAATTTTTCCAATCTTCAAGTTCAGATTTTAATTTTTCAGTTTCATTATCTTGAGAAATAGTTTCATCAACTGACTCAGTATTTTCTATATTCTCATCTAATATTTCTTCATTAATATTTTTATCTGTCATTACTATCTCCTTCATTACTTATTTCTTTTATAACTTTATCGACTTCTTTAGTAACGTGCTGAATAAGTCCCATAGTTTTTGAATAAGACATTCGTTTAGGACCCATAACACCAATTATTCCAGGAGAATTATCCATGTTATAAACAGAATACACAAAGCTATAATCTTCTAAACCTTTAACAGCTAGTTCTTCACCAAAAATGACGTTAACTTCGCCTTCTTTAAATGTTTTGAATTTAATAGCTTCTTCGAAAAGTTCTTTTATTTTTTTACGCTTTGAAAAAATATCTAAAACATCACTAATTTCATTTACTTGTTTGTCTTTGAAAATTTCAGAAGAGTTTTCCCAAAAAATTTTACCTTCGACTTCACTATAAACAAAATCTATAATTTTTTCGATTTCATGAGATTCGATTAGATGATTTTTTATTTCGTAATTTATTTTTTGTGAAAGTTTTAAAAGTTCACTTTGGCTACACATTTCATCAAAGAAAATTTTCTTAGTACGAACACTTTTATTTTCCATAACGACAACTGCCATAGCCATATAGTCATCAATATGTACTAATTCAACTTTTTTAATTTTTTCTTTTTTTTGAGTAGGTTCAATAACAATACCAACATAATTAGTTAATTTTGATAAAAGAGTTGATGTTTTCTTTAAAACAGAATCAAGCTCTCTCATTTTAATTTCATAGACAGAATCTATTCTAGCTTTTTCTTCTCTTGAAAGTTTCTCAATTTTCAAAAGTTCTTCAAGATAAAATTTATATCCTTTGTCTGTAGGGAGTCTACCAGAGGATGTGTGAGTTTTAATTACAAACCCCATCTCTTCGAGGTCGGACATTACATTTCTTATTGTTGCAGAAGATAGGTCAATATTATATTTTTTAACAAGAGCCCTAGAACCAATTGTATCTCCAGATAGAAGATAAAAATCAATAATAGCACTAAGAACCAATTTTTCTCTATCACTGACAATCATGCAATCACCCTTTTAATTTTTTATTAGCACTCTGTGTCTTGGAGTGCTAATCTTGAAATAAATATAATACAAATAAAAATAAAAGTCAATCTTTTTTTGAAATAAAATAAAAAAAAGTTTAAAAAAAGATAGAAATACTGTATAATTTTTGTAGTGAATAATAATCAAAAGGGGGTATAAAATGGGATGTATCATAGGTAAAAGTATTTTTCCTGGAATAGTTATAGGGCAACCTTATATTGAAAGAAAAAAGAAAATAGATATTGAAAATTATAAAATAGCTTCCGAAAAAATTGATGAAGAGATTGAAAGATTTTTAGGATCTGTTCAAAAAGCTAAGAATGATATTAGACAAATTAAAAATAATTTAGAAGGTAAAATTAATAAGGAAGATCTTCAAATATTAACAGTTCATATAATGATGCTAGATGACCCACAATTTATTACAGATATAAAAAAAGGTATAAAAAAAGAGGGTAATAATGCAGAATCAGTTGTAAAAAAAGTATCAAATAAATACATAGAGATGTTTGAAAAAATAGCTGATCCAATATATAAGCAAAGAGCTTTAGATATAAAAGATATTGGTGAAAGAATTATTATGAATTTAACATCTGAAGATAATATTGATTTAAATTTAAATGGAAAAATTCTTGTAATTAGAGAGCTTTTACCTTCTGAACTTTTAAAGATATATTATAGTGGAATAAAGTTAAATGGAATAATAATGGAGTATATTGGTGAGACTTCTCATACTGCAATTTTGACTAAGGCACTTGAAATCCCTACTTTAATGGGAGGAAATGATATATTCTCAGTTGATTGGGGTGATCAAATTATACTTGATACAGCTTCAATAGAGGGTAAAGTTATAACAAATCCAGATGTTAAAGTTTTAAATAAATATAAAGAAGAACAAAATAAATATAAAAATAAGATAAAAGAGATAAATGAAACTATAGATAAAGAAACAATAACTCTTGATAATGAAAGAGTTTATTTGCATTTAAATATAGGAGGTCGTTTGGATATAACTCAAGTAAGCAAAAAAAATCCAGATGGAATAGGTCTTTTGAGAACCGAACTTATCTACATGGATGCAATCGAGTTTCCAAATGAAGAAAAACAAAGAAAAATTTATGAAAATATAGCTATTGAATTTGAAGAATCTCAAAATCAAAAACCTATAATAATAAGAACATTAGATATTGGAGCAGATAAAAAGTTATCTTATTACAAAATGGTGGATGAAGAAAATCCATCATTAGGTTGTAGAGGGATGAGGTTAACATTATCAGATAAAAAATTGTTTAAAAATCAAATAAAAGGAATTTTGAGAGCAGCTAAAAATCATAATATAAAAATGATGTATCCAATGATAACTAATTTGAAAGAGATTCAAGAAGCTAAAGAGCT
>JBOFYP010000090.1:0-2918 GCA_051654725.1 Cetobacterium sp. | reverse complement strand
TATAATTTATTAAAATTAACAACATAATAGACAAAATTTACTTTGATTTTTTTAGAGAATAATTTTTTTATTCTCTAATATTGTTCAAATTCATTTTTTTCTTTTGGAGTACATTTGCAAAATTCTATTTTTTTTCTTAAACTTTTTCTAAATCCATAATACTCTAATTCCAATAGTCTTAGTTTATACAAATTTTGTTCAAAACTATTGTCTTTTAAGTAATAATAATTTGATTTTTTTATTTTAATTCCAAAATTTTTAAATATAAAAATTTTTAAAGTTTTAAATATCCAACTATCAATTTTTTTTAATTGATTAACATCAGTTATATTTCCAAAATATCCTATCCAATTTTTATAATCTAACTCTTTTCCACATTTTTTACATTTTTCATAAAATGCTCTGTTCCCTAAAATTTTAAAATTTATTTTTCTAATTATATCATTCAATACTTTAATTGATTTCTTTTCTTTAAACTCTTGTGACTCTTTAACTTCTTCAAAAATCAATTTTATTTTATTCTTAAATGCTATTTCATTAATTTTTTTTACCTTCACTTTATTTAGCTTTATTTCAAAGCCAACATAATTAATTGACTCCTTATTTAAATCTATAATTTCACTTTTTCCTCCCAATGGATGAACTTTTAGATTCTTTTTTAACAACTGACTTTCAACCTCTTTAAAAATTTCATCTATTTTTTCGTTACTTTTTAGTAATATTAAAAAATCATCAGCATATCTTATATATTTCAAATCATATTTTTTACCTAAAATATCTGAAATCCATAAATCAAAGTCATATAAATAAATATTTGCTAACAATCCTGAAAGAACTCCTCCTTGAGGAATTCCTTGATCTCGTCTTTCTCTTTTGACTTTGACGTTGTGAAAAATTTTTGAAGTTGGTCTTATTTTTTTTCCTTTATATTTTGCTTCTTTTAAATTTTTAGGTGTTATTCTATACGATAATAAAAAATTTCTTAAAATATTAAGTAATATTTTATTATCGTTTCCAAAAAAATTATATAAATCATTTATCATTAATTTATGATTTATAGTATCAAAAAATTTGCTCAAATCCATGTTTAAAATATATTTATAATCTAATTCTATATACTTTTGTATTCTTCTAACTGCCGAAGGTGCTGATTTTCCTTCCCTATATGCATAACTTAATAAATCGATTTTTTTAAATTTATTTTCTGTATATTCTTTTATACTTTCATAAACAACTTGTTGGACAACAGTGTCTTTAACGTTTGCTATTGATAGAACTCTTATTTTATTTTTTATTTTCGCTTCTTTTACCGAAAGTCTTTTATCTTTAGAAATTTCTATTTCTCTAAAAGGTTTAAATAAATATTTTCTATTTTTTACTCTGTTTATTATAGATAGAAAATTATTACTATCTGAAAAAATTTTATCATAAGTTCTTAAAGCTATTCCATCTTCACCTATTTGTCTTTTATCTTTTTCTGGACTAGACAAATAATCATGTTTTTTTTCTTTAAATTTTTCGTATATTTCTTTTAAATTTTCACAAGTTAAATTTTTTAATATTCTCTCATCTAAAATCATAAAAAAAGTCTATCTAAAATTACTTCAGATAGACTACCACCCCCTACTATATTTTGTAGTAAAATTCTTCAGTTATATAAAATAACTATAAGCAACGAAATGTGATATAATATATATATAACAAATATTATTTCTGTTAACAAATCAAATGTTGACAGAAGCAGGTACTTAAACTAATTAAGATAACATACTCTAATAAAAGACTCAAATTTAATATAAAAATTGGTGGCTTATTTGAGTCTACTTTATTCCCACCACCTACATAAAAATTTATGTAGTAAAAATCTAGAAGACAATATTTGTCATATTGTCTCTATAAGAGTAAACACTTCATATAGTTTGTAAATAATCTTAATAATTAATACAGCCTTTATTAGCATGTTATCACTCCTTGTTGCTTCTGTCAACATTTGATTTGTTAACAGAAACCAGAAGCTAAAACTCTTCCATGGCTAGAGTACTATTTAGTTATGTTGCATTCTATTATTGATGCAATCCTCCCATATGAAGTATACACTCAAAAATTTTATTTGTCAAAATATTTAATAAGTACTACAACCAAATAAGAAAAAATAGGAGATAAATTCGTCTAAACAAACATTTGCTGTAATAATCCATTCTTAAACTCTTTATTTCTTTCTAACTCCGTATCCACTAACTCTATTTTTCTATCTATTGAAGATAAAAAATTAGCTATCTTTTCTTGTTCTTGAAGATAAGGTAATAATATTTCTATACTTGAAAATGACTTAACCGATATTGTAAATCTTGTACTTCCTGTTGCTAATCTTATTATTTGATTTAAAACATTCTTATTATTACAAAAATAATGAGAATATAATATATCTAATTTAATATTTGGTCTAAAACGCATAAGGTGATAACTGAATACACATTTTTCTAAATTTTCAAAAATAACTACGGAATGTCCTATATCTTCTGGTGTTTCAGATGAGGGAGTAAATAAAATATCTCCTCTTAATAAATTAGAAGTTTGTATCTGAGAATCTTTTGCAGTAACAATTTGGTAATTCTTTATCGCATTATTATCAATTTTTTCATGTCTATATACATTCATATAATTAACTAATTTAACTTCGTTTTCGCCTTCTACATAAAGTTTATCAACACTACTTGTTTGAAAAAATCCAATCTCCCCTAATTTCTTCTCTTCCCACTTAGGATAATCATTTCCATTGTCATCTTTAAACCTTAGTTTTTGACTAAATAATTTTTGCATCATCCCTTTTTTATATTGAGATAACAGCTCTTTTTTCTTTTCTAGCTTCTCTATCTTTATATCCACTTCTGACAAGAACGAAGCTATTTTTTCTTGTT
>JBOFYP010000089.1:0-6694 GCA_051654725.1 Cetobacterium sp. | reverse complement strand
TCGTGTTAACTTCAGCATTTAGTTTTTCAACTCTTAATACTTCACCTACTGTAACTTTGTACTGTTTTCCACCAGTTTTTATAACTGCGTACATTCTAACACCTCCAAAAGTATAAAGATCGCTAGATTCGGTTGCTGACGACCTTATCCAAGCTTAATCTACCGTTTATATTATCATTTTTTTAATATTTTGTCAACTTTTTATTTAAGCCATTCTTGAGAAATTGGGGACCCACTTCTATAAGTCGCAACCTTTGTAGCTTCTCCTTTAGCGTTATAATATTTCCATTCTCCATTAGGTAATCCACCAGATAATTTTCCTTTTTCTCTAACTTGTCCATTATCCCAATAAGCTACCCATTCTCCGTTTCCACCATTAAAATTCTCTTGATTCATTATTTTTCCAGAGTTATCATACCAAGTCATTGGTCCAGATATTCTTCCACCTGAATAAGTCACTCTAGAACGAATATTTCCTGTATTTCTATAATATGTTTCTTGAACCCCTGATTTAATTCCATTTGAATATGGTTCTTTCATTCCAACTCTTCCTGCTTCTGAATACCATATTTTATATCCATTTAATTTTCCATCTCTGTACTCTTCAGTGTAATGTTTATGAACACCAACAACAGCAGCAAATGTTCCTGTAAATGGTACGCTTGAATTTTGGTTATATACTATTTTATTTTTAACTCTTTTTTTAGCTATACTAACTTGATCTACTCCATTTAATTTTATATCAGTTACTCCACTCTCTGACAAAGCTACATTTTGCTTTGTATGAATTATATCAGTTTGAGGAATAAATTGTCCCTCTTGAGAAGTTGATATATTTACATCATAAGCTTGCTTAGGCATTGTTGGTAGTAATATAAGATCTTCTTCATTTGTAGTTTTTTCTAAAGGAGTACATCCAATCAATGTCAATAATATTACACCAATTGCTATCTTCATTTTTTTCATAATTACTCTCCTAATTTATTTTTTTGTAAAAAATAAAGCCAAGGAATTTTAAAAATTTCTTGACTCATGTTTTTTTTGTTTTTGATAGGCATTAAATAAGCCGGGTTTTGTATTTGTCAATCATTTATCTAGAGCCATAATTGCTTATAGCTTCAAGCAACTTACCCTGAGAGAGGACGAGCAGCCCCTTTTACTCTCCTATTTAGCCTTGCTCCGAAGGGGGTTTACCTAGCTTCTTTAGTCTCCTAAAGAACTGGTGGTCTCTTACACCGCCTTTTCACCCTTACTACTCAAAAGAATAGCGGTCTATTTTCTGTGGCACTTTCCTTAAAGTTTCCTTTAGTAGCCGTTAGCTACCCTTCTGCTCTGTGGAGCCCGGACTTTCCTCTTGCACTAATGCAAGCGATTAACTCTAATACCTATCTTGAACTAAATTTATATTTTTTCTTTTTTCTTTTTACCTGTATTATTCTAATATATAATAGTAAAATTGTCAATAGTATTCCTGAAAATATCTTTGTAAGTAGAGAATACTGTACTAAAAAATTACTTTCCTCTTCATAATTAGACTCTATAATTAATATCTCTTTTAATCCATCTATTAAACTCAATGCCAACATCTCTTCATTTTTATCAGTTAAATGCTCTTGTGAGTTATCTAAAAGTAATGATAAATCCGATGATAACTCTTCTGGATTTAAATCTTGAGATATTTTTATTTGAACTTTTAAAATTCCATCTTCATGTTCTTTGTTTTTTATTAAATTTAGGATAACTGTTTCCTCTTGATTTTCAGGTTCAAATCCCTCATTATCTTGTAATGTATTTAAATATAGATTTTTTCCTGTTTCTTTTTGAAATAGCTCTATTGCACTATTAATCTTCTCTTTATTCTCCTCAGAAAAAGTTTCTCTATAATCATTTATTTTTCCAAGGACCAAAGTAGAGAAAATCATTGTCATAATTGTAACTTTTTTTAGCATACTTAAATTTTTCTCCTTAAATTTTTTGAAAAATTGGACCATCATTGAATATTGTAATATCTACTTCGAACTCTTTTTTTATTAACTCTTCAATTAAGTTAGAAAATATCCATTCACTTTCAAAGTGTCCTATATCAATCAGTGTAAAGTTTTCTTCTCTTGCATCCATAGCTTCATGATATTTAACATCACCAGTTATAAGAACTTGTGCACCCATCTTTTTAGCTTTTCTCCAGTAAGACGCTCCAGAGCCGCTAACTAGTACTACTTTTTTTATCTCTTTTAACTCTTTCCCTTTCACTAAACTTATACAATCTAAGTTTAACTTTTCTTTTAAGATGTTTGAGAGTTTTTCTATTGATAAAACTTCATCTAATTTATAAACTCTTCCTATACCATACTCTTGCCCTTTTTTTTCTAAAGAATCCAAAATCTTACCATCTTTGAATCCTAGTATCTTTTCACCTAAAAAATCATTTAAACCAGACACTGCTGAATCTAAATTTGTATGCATTGAATAAACTGCTATGCCGTTTTCTATTAATTTTATTATTTTTTTCCCTGCTAAGTTATCTTTAGTAATACTTTTTAAAGGTTTAAATATAACTGGATGATGAGTTATTATTAAATTAGCTCCAACTTCAATAGCTTTATCTATAACACTCTCTGTCAAATCCAAAGAAAGCAAGATTCCATTTACATTTGAATCTCTTTTTCCAACTTGTAAACCAACATTATCCCAATCTTCTGCTAAATAAAGTGGAAATTTATTTTCTAAAAAATTAATAAGTTTACTCAGTTTCATATTTTTAAAGTTCTTCCTCCTCCTAACGAAATCTTAGTTAAAGATTCTTCGAAGACCTTTTCTCCCTCTCCTCTTTTTAAATCAAGAGCATTTTCTATTTCAAATAGAGATTCTCTTTTATTTCCAATTAAACCATAATATCTTTTTAATACCTCTTCCTCTGTATGAGATATTTTTTTAGGAACTGATGTGTAATCAAGTTTTTGAACTTCATTTATTTTTTCTTCAAGAATTTCAGTTCTCTCTTCTAAGGGTATCATCTCTATCTCTTCTTCATCTTCTTCTAATTCAGCTACAATTTCATGCTCTAACATCTCTTCTTTTCTTTTTAAGAAGTACCCTTTATACATATATTTTTCAGTTTCAACTTTCTCTTCAATGAAAAGTAACATATTTCTTCTTACCCATAATTTTATATATTCTAAAATATCTCCATTTGATGGTCTATACTCTTCTAAAGCCTTTATAACTCCAATGCTTCCCTCTTGAATTAAATCTAAATAATCAATTCCAGCTATTAAGTAATCAAAAGCTATATTGGCTACCTCTCTTAAATTACCCTCTGTCATTTTATGAATACTTTCCTCTTCATCTAATGTTTCTAATAAGGCTGTTATCTCCTCTTCTGTCAAATGATTTATGTAAGATATCTCTTCTAAGTATTCTCCAACTATACTTTCTACAACATAGTTATTATCTTGTACTTTTTCTTCTTTTCTAACATCTATTTTTTCTATCTCTAATTTTAATTTTGGATTTTCTTTTAAAAATTTAATAAAATCTTTATCTTCAATACAATTTTTTAATATCTCTTTTTCAAATTCTCTTAATTTCATTTTTACCCCTTATTATTTTCTTTTTATAATATAAAATGGGGGAATAGTTCTCCCCCATATAATTATACTTTAAAATCTTCTAATTTTTTTCTTCTACTTGGATGTCTTAATTTTCTAAGTGCTTTAACTTCAATTTGTCTGATTCTCTCTCTAGTAACTTTAAATATTTTTCCAACCTCTTCAAGAGTTTTTGGAGCTCCATCATTTAAACCATATCTAAAGATAAGAACTTGTTCTTCTCTACTGCTTAAAGTTTTTAAAACATCATTTAATTGCTCTCTTAATAATGTTCTGTTTGTTAATTCATATGGATTTTGCATTTTGTTATCTTCTACGAAATCTCCTAACTCGCTATCCTCTTCACTTCCTACTGGAGTTTCTAATGATATTGGGTCTTGGTTCATCTCTTGGATAGTTTTAATTTTTTCAACTTCCATAGTTAATCTATCAGCTAAAACTTCAGGTGTTGCATCTTTTCCTGTTTCTTGAAGATAAATTCTAGCTTCTTTTTTAATTTTATTGATTGTTTCTATCATATGAACTGGAATACGTATTGTTCTTCCTTGGTCAGCTATAGCTCTTGTTATAGCTTGTCTTATCCACCAAGTTGCGTATGTTGAGAATTTATAACCTTTACTATATTCGAACTTTTCAACTGCTTTCATCAATCCAATATTTCCCTCTTGAATTAAATCTAGTAATTTTAATCCTCTATTTGTATGCTTTTTAGCTATACTCACAACTAATCTAAGGTTGGCTTCTATTAATTGTTGTTGTGAATACTCATCACCTTCTAAAGCAGCTTTGGCATATCCTAACTCTTCTTCATGAGTTAAAAGTGGAATCTGTCCAATCTCTCTTAAATACATCTTTATAGGTTCATCAACTTCCATCTCACCAGTGATGCTAAATAAATCATCATTAGATAAATCGTCCTCTGTAACCTCTTCAATTTCATCTGGATTAAAATCAAAGTCTTCTGAATACTGTTTTGGTGTTTTTTCCTCTTCTTCGTCCTCTTCTTCAGATTCAACAACAGATTTTTTTACTATTGGAGTTATAATTTTTTTTGTTTCTTTTTTTACATTTTCTTGCTTTTTTACGCTTTCTTGCTTTTTTACATCAGCTAGAGAAACTATTTTAATCCCTTGCTCTGTCATTCCGTTTATTAAGAACTCTATTCTTTCTGGTGGGAAATCTGCACTTAATTTGCTATTAATCTCTTCATAGCTTATTACTTTAGTCTCCATTGCTTTTCTTAATAACGTTAACACCTTTTCGTTTTTTATAAACTCCTTCATTAGCTGAAGCCTCCTCTATTGAATAAAATTATCTTTCAAAGTTTTACGCATTTATACTTTTAAACTCTGTATACAATGCTCGAAGGTTATTGAACTCTACATTTTGTTTCAATTTATCCTCTATTTTCTTTAATTTAATATGCTTTAACAAATTACTTCTTTCTTTTAAAACCTCTTTTAACTCTAGTATAAACCATGACATAAAGATAATTTGAAATCCTTTTTCAATATCTAATCTATTAGAAAAATCATCTATTGAAAGTAATGATATATTTACTAAGTCTTTTTCCTCTTCACTAGTTAAGTTCCCTGTTGAAATTATATCTCTTATTATATTGCTACTTTTTTCTCTATTTTCTTCTAAAAATTCAACATAATTAAAGATTTTTTTTCCCAAGCTACTGACTAGTTTTTTACTTTTAAAATCATTAAAATAATCTGTTTCAGAAAGAATTAAGGCTAATGTAAGTTTTTCTAAGTTGTATAAACCTTTTTCGTCTAATTCTTTTGTTTCCTCTTTTTTTTCATAAGTTATTTTAATTTTTTTCTTGTTATTACTAATTAAAATTGATTTTAATATATCTATATCTATACTTAAAGATTTTGATAATTTATCTATATATAAACTTTTTTCAAGTTCGCTTTCTAAACATTGGAAAAAGTCTTTAAACCTATTTATAAAATTTTGTTTTGACATATGATCTTCTAAACTATATTCTGAAGAATATCTTGTATAAAGGTAATCAAAGGCTTCTAAAGACTCTTTTACTACTTTTAAAAAAGCTTCTTTTCCATATTTTTTTAAATAATCATCTGGATCTTTGGCATCTTTATAACTTAAAACTCGTATATTGAAGCCTTCTGCTTTTAAAATCATTATAGATCTTTCAGTAGCTTTTTGTCCTGCTTCATCCATGTCAAATGATAAGATAACATTATTTGTATATTTTTTCAACAACTTTCCTTGCTCTTCTGTTAACGCAGTTCCTAAAGGAGCTAGTGCTACATCAAAACCGTATGAATGTGCTGAAACTACATCCATATAACCTTCCATTAAAATAGAATAATTTTTTTTCTTTATATTACCACCTTTTTGAATAAATCCATAAAGGTTTCTTCCTTTTGAAAATATCGGTGTTTCTTGTGAATTTATATACTTTGGTATGTCCTTACGATCTTCTAAAGATCTTCCACCAAAAGCTATTGTTTTACCACTTATTGAATGAATTGGAAAAATAATTCTATTTCTAAAAGCATCATAAATTCCTTTTTCACTTTCTTTTGCTAAACCTAGCTCAAATATTTTCTCTTTTAAAAATCCCTTTGTTAATAAATGATCATATAAACCTGTCCAATCGTTTGGAGCATATCCTATTCCATTATCTTTTATTAGTTTTGGATCTATTTTTCTGTTTGATAAATATTCTAAAGCTTCTCTTGCTGTATTTTTAAATATCTCTTCTTTATAGTAGTTATGAGCTTCTTCCATAATATCATAGTATTCTTTATTATCATTAATCTTACTATTTCCTACTTTTTTTATTGAAATATTATATTTTTTTGCTAATTCTTCTACTGCTTCAACAAAAGATATCTTTTTATACTCTGAATAGAATTTTATAGGATTTCCTCCTGCACCACAAACAAAACACTTACAAATGTTTTTACTCGGGCTTACCACAAAAGATGGATTATTATCTTGATGAAACGGGCATAAACCTTTGTAATTTGCACCAGTTTTTTTCAATTCTACAACCTCTCCTACAACCTCTTCAATATGTAATTGTTGTAACAATAAATCAA
>JBOFYP010000088.1:0-4254 GCA_051654725.1 Cetobacterium sp. | reverse complement strand
TCGTTAACTAATTAATACAGGGATTAGGAACATATCATCTTGGGCAGGTATAAGATGAGCTGAAAAGCATTTAGATATGTCGAACGATAACGACGAGCGATATACGTTGCCGTGAAAGTTCTTTTCTCCTGTTTTTTCTAAAACTAGGGGAAAAGTCTACACTCCACTCGAAACTCAACCGTTGCTGTGAAAAAACAAGAACACCGAATCTATAGGTCACCCAGAAATACAAAAATTTGTAGGAGCTTTATCTCAAAAGTTAGGAAAAGGACTTTTTATAACAATGGCAAATAAAATAAGTTGAGGTGAAAGAGCTAAAAAAATGATAAAGGAATTGATTTCTGATGATTCTATCTAATAAAATTAGATTGAAACCTAATAAAAATCAAGAATTATTACTATGGAAATCTACTGGAATAGCTCGTTTTATTTATAATTGGACTCTTGGAAAACAAAAAGAAAATTATGAAAATGGTGGGAAATTTATTTCTGATAATGATTTAAGAAAAGAGATTACACAGCTTAAAAAAACTGAACTATCTTGGTTATCAGAAGTTTCTAATAATGTAGCTAAACAAGCTGTTAAAGACGCTTGTAACAGTTATAAAAGTTTTTTTAAAAAGCAAACTGGATTTCCTAAATTTAAAAGTAAAAAGAAAGCTAAACCTAGTTTTTATAATGATACTTCTAAACTTAAAGCAAAAGAATTTTCTGTTTTAATAGAAAAAGTAGGATGGGTTAAAACTGCTGAACAAGTTCCAATAGATGTTAAATACATTAATCCTAGGATTAGTTTTGATGGAAAATATTGGTATATCGCTGTAGGAATTGAAAAAGAAAATAACACTTTAGAACTTAATGGGGTTTCACTTGGAATAGATTTAGGTGTTAAAGATTTAGCTGTTACTTCTGATGGAAAAGTATATAAAAATATAAATAAGAAAAAAGTTGTTAAAAAATTAAAGAAAAAATTGAAAAGGCTACAAAGACAGGTTTCACGAAAATATGAAAAATCTAGGGAAGTGAATAACCGTTACGACAAGAGCCAAAATATTGTGAAATTAGAGAAAAAAATAAGGCTCGTTCATAGAAGAATTTCTAATATTCGTAACAATAATCTTCATCAAATTACTAATAAGATAGTGAAAACCAAGCCATCTCGAATTGTAATGGAAGATTTGAATGTTAAAGGTATGATGAAAAATAAGCATCTCTCAAAGGCTATAGCTGAACAAAATTTCTATAAATTTATAACTTATATGAAATATAAAACTGAATTTAATTTGATTGAATTTATACAAGTGCCTAGATTTTATCCAAGTTCTAAGACTTGCTCAAATTGTGGAACTATTAAGAAAGATCTAAAACTTTCAGATAGAGTTTTCAAATGTGAATGTGGTCATGTTATGGACAGAGATTTAAATGCGAGTATAAATTTAAGTAATTATAGGGTTTCCTAAAAAAAACTATAATATGTACCGTTCGTTATGCGGGAATTTAAGCCTTCTGAGAGTTATATCAAACTAAAGTAGATAAATTAATTTATCGAAATAGGATTCTATGAATAAGGAATGATACTTTACACTTTTATAGATTTTTTTTAAGTTTATAAGATTTTATAAGTATCTAGTAACGGATAAGTCTACACTCCACTCGAAACTCAACCGTTGCTGTGAAAAAACAAGAACACTAGAACTTAGTATAATATGGTATAATTTAGATATCAAATATTTTTAAGTAGGAGGATTTTATGGAAAAATTAGTCAATTTAGATTTTAAAAATAAAGTTTTTTCTATTGTTGAAAATAGTCGAAAAAATATAATTGCGAATATAAATAATGAGATGTTAAAAGCATATTGGGAGATTGGACAAGAAATAGTTGTAGAAGAACAAAAAGGAAAACAGAAAGCTGAATATGGTAAGAAGATAATGTGTGAGTTATCCAAAGAGTTAACTTTGAAATATGGAAAAGGTTTTCGTAAAAGTAATTTGTTTAGTATGAGAAGATTTTATTTAACTTTTCCAATTTTCCAGACAGTGTCTGGAAAATTCTCTTGGAGTCATTTTTTAGAGTTTATGAAGATAGAAGATGTCTTAGAAAGACAGTTTTATATGGCACTTGCATCTAATGAAGGATGGAGTATTCGAATTTTGAAAGATAGAATAAATTCAATGCTTTATCAAAGAACAGCTATTTCAAAAAAACCTGAAGAAACAATAAAAAATGATTTGATGAAATTACAAATAGAAAATAAAATGGAGCCAACTTTATTCATAAAAGATCCATATATGTTAGATTTTTTAGAGTTATCAGATACTTACAGTGAAAGAGATTTAGAAAATGCAATTTTAGTTGAACTTGAAAAATTTATACTAGAGTTTGGAAGTGATTTTGCTTTTTTATCTAGACAAAAGAGAATTAAAGTTGGTCAAAACGATTACTATTTAGATTTATTATTTTATCATCGAAAAATGAGAAGATTAGTTTTAATTGAACTAAAAATAGGAAAGTTTCAGCCACAAGATAAAGGGCAAGTAGAACTTTATCTAAAGTGGTTAAGTAAATACGAAAAACAAGAGTTTGAAGAAGAACCTATTGCAATAATACTTTGTGCTAGTAAAGATGAAGAAGAAGTAACTCTATTAGATTTAGAAAAAGATAATATTCATATATCAGAATATTGGTTGAAGCTACCACCTAAAGAGATTTTAGAAGAAAAATTGAGTATGGCTATAAAAAAATTAAGTCAAAATAATTTAAGAATTAACAAATAATGACTCGAAATGATTTTTCTTCAGATTTGACTTTTCTAAAAAAATATTGTAATACAATTATCATTTAGAAAGTTAATATGAGGTGAGTTATGAAATTTGGATTTAGAATGCCTAGTTTGAAAAAATCTTTATCCGCTAGAACAACGGGAAGTTTAAAAAGAGCTATCAAAAAAGAAATTATTCCAGGGTATGGTAAAAAAGGAACTGGGTGGTTGAAAGACCCTAAAAAAGCGGCTTATAATAAAGTATACAACAAAACTACAACAGGATGTTTATTGCCTATGCTAATATTAATATTTTTTGTAGCCTTATCTATTGTTTCTATAGGCAGTGTTATAGAGAAGTTTAATTAACTTAAATATAAAAAAAGATAATGTAACATTTGAAGCCTGTTAGAAACAGGCTTTTTGTATACTTGATTTAGAATAGAATATGGTATAATTTAGGTATGGAGTATATGTTACAAAAAGTTGGAGAAAATATATAATGAGGTGAAAAATGGTTAAGAAAAAGTTACCTGTAGGAATAGATGACTTTAAAAAAATAATAGAGAATGATTATTATTTTGCTGACAAGACAATGTTTATAGATGAACTGTTGAATAAAAAATCTGAAGTTACATTGTTACCAAGACCTAGAAGGTTTGGAAAAACTTTAAATATGTCAATGCTTAACTATTTCTTTAATATAGAAGAGAAAGAGATTAATAAAGAGTTATTCAATGGGCTCTACATTTCAAAAACTGATAAAATGAAGTATTCGGGAGAATATCCTGTTATATATATCAGCTTGAAAGATGTAAAAGTTAGTAATTGGGAGTTATGTTTCGAGAAAATTTCTGCTTTGATTAAAAAAGAATATAGAAAATATGGGCTCGTTTTAGAAGATGGAAGAGGTGCATTGGAAAACTCTCTTTTAAATTTATCAGAACATCTTTATGAAAAATACAGAAAAAAAGTAATTGTTTTAATAGATGAATACGATACACCTTTAGTTACAGCTCATTCTCAGGGATATTATAATGAAGCTATATTCTTCTTCCGTAATTTTTTGAGTGCAGCACTGAAAGGGAATCCGTATTTAGAGTTTTCTGTTCTTACGGGAATATTAAGAATAGCAAAAGAGAGTATATTTTCAGGGTTAAATAACCTTACAGTATCCACAATTTTAGATAATAAGTATGAACATTTTGGATTGAGTGAGAGTGAGGTAGAAATAGCCTTAAAATACTATGAGTTGGATTATGAGTTAGAAGAAGTTAAAAAATGGTATAACGGCTATAAATTTGGAAATAAATTAGTGTATAATCCGTGGTCTATTATAAATAGTATTAATGATCGAGAATTAAATCCATATTGGGTAAATACAAGTGATAACGCTTTAATTAAACAGCTTTTAGCTAAAAATGATTCTAAAGTATTCGAAGAACTTGAGTTAATATTTAAAGGAGAGGTTATTTGGGAGACTATCTCAGAAAA
>JBOFYP010000087.1:0-3963 GCA_051654725.1 Cetobacterium sp. | reverse complement strand
CCGTAGAATTTCTTCATTCCTAAAGAAACTATAAAGTTTGTAAGCTCTTGTTCGTTTAAATTAAGTAAATTTATTTTATTTGACATATTTCCTCCATTATTACTAATAAATACCTAATTTCTATTATAACAGAGATTCTGAATATTTACAATATATTTGTACTCACTTCTATAGAAGTTTCACCTTTTGAATTTCGATAGATTTATTTTATAAGTTTCATCAGAGTATTTCAATAGGATTATAGTGAAGTTTGTGGTATACTATATTAAATTAGTGATAAAGGAGTTTGTATATGACTAGAGATGAAAAAATTAAAAATACATACTTAGGAGCTCATGTATCAGTACAGGGTGGAGTTGTTAATGCATTTAAAAATGCTATAGATATTGGAGCAAATGGTTTTGGAATGTTTGTAAAAAATCAAAGAAGATGGGATGCAAAGCCTTATACAGAAGATGAAATTTTAGCATTTAAAGATGCCATGAAAAGATATAAATTTTTACCAGAACAAATTTTACCTCATGATGGTTACCTTATAAATCTAGGAAGTCCTGATCCTGAGAAAAGAGAGAAATCTTTAAATGCTTTTATAGATGAAATGGAAAGAGTAAATCAATTAGGATTGATATATCTGAATACTCATCCTGGAAGTCATTTAAAAGAGGTAACAGAAGAGGAATGTATTAAATTTATAGCTGAATCTATAAATAAGGCTCATAAAATAGTACCTAATGTAATTGTGGTTTTAGAAAATACAGCTGGACAAGGTTCTAATATGGGATATAAGTTTGAGCATTTAAGAGATATAATTGATTTAGTAGAAGATAAAAAGAGAATAGCAGTTTGTTTAGATACTTGTCACACTATAGCGGCGGGATATCCACTTTCAACAGAAGAGGAATATAATTCTACAATGACTGAGTTTGAAAATATTGTAGGATTTAAGTATTTAAAAGGGATTCATTTAAATGATTCTATGTTTGGTGTAGGAAGTAAAAAAGATAGACATCATAGTATTGGAGAGGGAACTATTGGTATGGATTTCTTCAAAAGATTTATGAATGACGATAGATTTAGAAATATTCCAATTGTTATGGAAACGATTGATGAAAATATTTGGAAAAATGAGTTAGAATTACTTAGAAATTTAATAGATTAATATATAGTAAAAAACCACAAATTAAAATCTGTGGTTTTTTTATTGTGTTACTTTATCAACTTTTTAACAGCTTTAGATAATGCTTTGTTATTTTCTACTTTACCAACTTTACCCAAGAACCAGTTTAATTCTTGATCACTTAAACGTAACTCTTCTTTTATAAAAGTTTCTAATTTTTCAATCTCCATAGGCAATAGCTCTTTTTTTAATGAACTATTAATTTCTTGAACAGTTCTTCCACCTTCAAAGAAAAATAATATTTTTTGCCAGTTTTGGAATAACTCTACTTTTCTTACTAACATAACTATCGTATAGTTCAGTTCTGGAATCTCTTTAAAACCTTTTCTTGATAAAAAAGTTCTGATTTCATCACTTTTATTTGTTTCAAAAAGAATTTCACCAGCTTTTTTAGTATTCATTATTTTAGGCATTTTAGATGTTCGTTCCTTTAACCTTAAATATTTAGAAAGTGTTAAAGTTTTTGTTTCAAGATAAAACTCAATTGCAAATTCATTAAAACTTTTATTTTCAGGTATAGTTCCATTTTCAATGAATTCGATAAAGTCATCAATTTTTTTAAAATCAACCATTATGTCCTCCTAAAGACTAGTATTACAACAATTATTATAGCATAATTATTATTTTTTATAAAGTGTAATTTCACATTTAAACGTATTTAAAAATGAAAAAGATACAAATACAAGTCATAAAAAAAATATCAAAAAATATTAAAACTTGATTTTATATTTCAGAAGAACTATAATTATAATATAACTAAATTTAGGAGGAAATAATTGAGATTAGATAAGTTTTTAGTAGAGTGTGGAGTTGGTAGTAGAAGTGAAGTAAAAATTTTAATATCTTCTGCAGAGATAAATGTTGATGGAGCTATATGTAAAGATAATAAAAAAAATATCGATGAAGTTAACACTGTAATTCAATATAGAGGAAATAGAATTATATATAAAGAGTTTAGATATTACAAACTATATAAGATTGATGGATATATAACAGCTACAGAAGATAAAAAGGATAAAACAGTTATGGAGCTTTTACCTGAGTGGGTAAATAAGAAAGATTTATTTCCAGTTGGTAGATTAGATAAAGATACAGAGGGATTATTACTTTTTACAAATGATGGAAAATTAGCTCATGAAGTTACATCACCTAAAAAACATGTTGATAAAATTTATCGTGTTCTTTTAAAAGATGAAATCGGAGCTGAAGAGATAAAGCAACTCGAAGAGGGTGTAGATATTGGAGGTTATATTACTCAACCTGCAAAAGTTGAAATTGTTAATGTTAAAGAGATTCTTTTAAATATAAAAGAGGGAAAATTTCATCAAGTTAAAAAAATGTTGAAAGCTGTTAATAACGAGGTTTTATATTTAAAAAGAGAAACATTTGGTAAATTAACGTTGGAAGATATGACTCCGTGTGAAGTTAGAGAGATTAATAGAGAGGATGTAATTTAGTTTCCATAAAAAAAATGATAGGTCTTTTTAGGAGGAACTTTGAGCGACATTGTAATTAGAGAAAAACATGAGATTAGTACCCAACGGAGAAAGAGAAAACCGAAAGAGGAAAAGAAAAGTATTTTTGAAATATACAAATCTGAAAAAACTATGAAGGACTATTTTTTCTATTTGAAGAATTTTTTAACATATGTATATGATGGTGATTCTCCTATAGATGGAGATGAAATAATTGAACTTATGACTGGAATTGAAAAAAGTGATATTGAAGATTATTTGTCTCATCTTTTAAACGAACGTCAATTAAAAAAAACATCTGTTAATAAAATTATATCTTCGTTAAAATCTTTATATAGAGAACTTGAAAAAAATGGTTATGAAAATCCTTTTAAGTATATCGGGTTATTTAAAACTAGTAGAAATTTAGATAATATTTTAAAAGTATCTTTTGATGATATAAAACAAATCCTAAAAAATTATAAAGTGAATGGAGAGAAAGAATATCGAAACACTTTAATTCTTCATACACTTTTTTATACTGGTATGAGAAGTCAAGAATTGTTATCTTTACAATTTAAACATATACTAAAAAGAGATGGAGAATATTTTGTAAAGTTGGAAAAAACTAAAAGTGGTAGAGAGCAGTATAAACCACTTCATGGTTTTCTTATAAATAAAATAGATGGCTATAAGAATTATCTGAAAAATGTTTATAGTGTTGATGAAGAAACTTTAGAAGAGAAATTTTTATTCTATACTTCTTTTGAAAAAAACAAACCTCTTTCTTACAGAGCTTTGTATAATGTAATTCAAGATATGGGTTCAGTAATAAATAAAGATATTAGTCCACATAATATTCGTCACGCTATAGCAACAGAACTTTCATTGAATGGAGCAGATTTAATAGAGATTAGAGACTTCTTAGGTCACTCAGATACAAAAGTTACAGAGGTTTATATAAATGCTAAATCAATCATTGAAAAGAAGGTCCTTCAAAAAATACCAGTGCAAAGTATAGATGAAGAGTAATACAATCGTTTTAGGTAATGTATTACAAATTTAAAAAAATAATTTAATCAGTTATAATAATTATTTTCGAAACACAACTACATATAATTAACATTATATGTATATCTTAATGCATTGTATATAAAATAATAATTACTCGAAATAATTATATATAGTTTCATATAAAAAATAGCAGCTCACAAAAATGACGTGAGCTGCTTTTCTTTTCCCTTCATAACGTTGTATAATATCATCATGAATAAAAATACTAAACCTTTAAAATATATTTTTGAAAATCACTTCCATCAAACTTGGAATAAT
>JBOFYP010000086.1:0-15802 GCA_051654725.1 Cetobacterium sp. | reverse complement strand
ATAAAATTTTAGATTTAGGGACTGGAAATGGGGCTATTCCCCTTTTCCTTTCACAAAGAACAGATGCTAATATAATTGGATTTGAAATTCAAGAAATTTCAGCTGATTTAGCAGTTCGAAATATTGAACTAAACAGTTTGGATCATCGATTATCTGTTATTCATGATGACATGAAAAATTGGAAACAACATCTTCAGCACGGCTCACAAGATGTTGTAATAACTAATCCACCATTTTTCAAATTTCATGGAAACGAAAATCAACTAAACGATTTAGACCAAATTACTTTAGCTAGACATGAGATAACTATAAATTTGGATGGTTTAATTGAAGTTGCTTCTAAATTGTTAAAAGATAAAGGTCATTTTGCTATGGTTCATAGACCTGACCGTTTTTTAGAAATTGTTGATACTATGAGAAAGTATGGAATTGCTCCTAAAAAAGTTCAATTCTGTCATTCTAAAATTGATAAGCAAGCTAAAATTCTTCTAATAGAAGGTGTTCGAAACGGAAAAGATGCTCTTACTATTTTACCACCATTTATCTCACATGATGTAGATGGTAAGTATTCTACAGAAGTTTTAAATCTTTTTGAAAACTTTAAAAAATAATAAAAATACTAGCTGAAAATAATAGTCAGCTAGTATTTTTTATTTATCTTTTTTTCAAATATTCTATAAACTCTTTTTTTAATTTTACCGATTCTTTTGGATTACCTTTTGCTGAAATTGCAATTTGGTATTCATCTGTATCAATATGAGCTCCAAATCGAGCCGACATATCCACTTTAGATGTTATATTATTTACAAGTATATTGTTTTTTTCACAATGCTGAACAATTATTTTATTCAATTCATCATCATTTGTAGCAGCTACAACTAAAAATTTATCTTTTAAATCTTCAATTTGAAATGCTTTCTTTTCTGATTCTAAATCTAAATTTTCAATTTCTTCCAAAATTTCCAATCCTACTACCGAAACTTTAGCACCATAATCTATTAAACTTTTAACTTTTCTTAATGCTATATTTCCTCCACCGACAACTAAGCAACTTTTATTATTTAAATCTACAAAAAGTGGAAAAAAACTTTTTTTACTCTCCAATTTTTTCACCAATTTTTTTGAAAGCTAACTCTATAACTCTTAAAGTTTCATCTAAGTCATCTTTTGTATGCTCTGTTGAAACAAAGTGTGCTTCATATTTTGATGGTGGTGCTACAATACCGTTATCTAAAAGAGTATTGAAGTAGATTGAATAGTGGTCAGTATTTGAATCTATTACATGACTTAAAGCAGTTACCTCAGATAACTCTGTAAAGAATATTGTAAACAGTGAACCCAATCTATTTACCTTTATAGGTACTCTATACTTCTGCGCTATTTTATCTATATTATCAGTTAAATAGATTACTTTATTTTCTAAATCTTTATATAAAGTTTCTTTATTTTTTAATAAATAACTTACCATCTCAAATCCAGCTCTTACAGCTACTGGATTTCCAGATAATGTTCCTGCATGATAAACTCTTCCAACTGGAGCAATCATATCCATTATCTCTTTTCTACCACCAAAAGCTCCGACAGGGTATCCCCCTCCTATTATTTTCCCCAATGTTGTTATATCAGGAGTAATTCCATAATACTCTTGAGCTCCACCTAATTCAACTCTAAATCCAGATATTACTTCATCAAATATTAATAGTGTCCCCGTTTCATCACAAATTCTTCTCATACTATCTAAAAACTCTTTTGAACTATCTATAAGTCCCATATTTGCTGGAACAGGTTCCATTATTATAGCTGCAACCTCTTTTTTATTTAAAATCTCTCTTACTGCTTCAGTATCTCCAAAAGAAGCAACTAAAGTATCTTTTAAAACACCCTCAGTTATTCCATTACTATCTTGATACCCATCAGTTAATAATCCAGATCCAGAGCTTACTAAAAGAGAATCCGAATGCCCATGATAACATCCTTCAAACTTTAATATTTTGTTTCTATTTGTAAATGCTCTAGCCACTCTTATAGCTGCCATAGTCGCTTCTGTTCCAGAAGTTGTAAATCTTATCATATCCATAGAAGGATAACATTTACAAACTAATTCAGCTAGCTCTACCTCCATTTTTGTAGGTAGACCAAAAGAACTTCCAAGCTCAATCGCTTCTCTCACTCCTTTTAAAACTATCTCATTGTTATGACCTAAAATTAAAGGTCCCCAAGAGCATATATAATCTATGTACTCATTACCATCTTCATCATATATTTTAGAACCTTTTCCTCTATTTACAAATATTGGATAATTTTTATCAACTGACTTAAAAGCTCTCACAGGACTATTTACTCCACCTGGAATTATCTTTACAGCTTTTTCATATATCTTTTCTGATTCTTTATATCTCATTTTAAACACCTCTCTTTAGCCATTTAGCAACATCTTTGGCATGATAAGTTATTATAATATCTGCACCAGCTCTTCTCATAGCGTACATATTCTCCATAACAACTCTCTCTTCATCAATCCAACCATTTTCAGCAGCAGCTTTTACCATTGAATACTCACCACTCACATTATAAATAGCAACAGGATTATTTATAGCATCTGATACCCCTTTAACTACATCTAAATAAGGCATTCCAGGTTTTACCATGATTATATCTGCACCCTCTTCAATATCATTTCTAACCTCTATTAAGTAATCTTTTGAATTTCTGTAATCCATTTGGTATGTTTTTCTGTCTCCAAAAGTAGGTGCTGAATCAGCTGCTTCTCTAAATGGTCCATAATAAGCTGATGCATATTTTACACTATAAGACATTATTGGTAAATTTATGAATCCATTTTCATCTAAAACTTTTCTAATAGCAGCTATTCTTCCATCCATCATATCAGAAGGTGCAACTATATCTGCCCCTGCTTTTGCATGAGATAATGCTACTTTTTGAAGTAGTTTTAAAGTTTCATCATTTAATAACTCTTCACCTTTTAATATTCCACAATGACCGTGAGATGTATACTCACACAAACAAACATCTGTCACTATTAAAAAACTAGGGAACTTTTCCTTTATAAATCTAATCGCTTCTTGAACTATTCCAGTATCACTATACCCTTCACTTCCAACTAAATCTTTTTTCTTCGGAATTCCAAATAGTAGCAACGATTTTATTCCTAGCTCTTCTAACTCTTTCAGCTCGTCTTCTAGCATATCTATTGATATTCTAAATTGCCCTTTCATTGAAGAGATTTCAACTTTTATATTTTTTCCCTCCTCTATAAATAAAGGATATATTAAATTATCTAGAGAAAAATCTATATTTTTAACTAAATTTCTCATACTCTCTGAAACTCTAAGTCTTCTAGTTCTATTAAACATTACCATCAGCTCCTATAGCATCTATAACCCCATCTACATCAAATACTTTAGCTTCTAATTCTACATTGTATCCTAATTGAACTAAAGTTTTTGTTGTAACAGGACCTATTGAAACTATTTTTTTATCTTTTAAAACCGAGCAATCACCATCTACACTTTCATGGAACGATTCTACTGTTGAAGAACTTAAAAATGTTATATAGTCTATTTCACTTAATGTTTTTATTACCTCTTCTTTCGGTTGAATATTTTTTTTAGTTTTATAAACAGACAACTTTTGGAACTCTCTTTTATAATCTAGACTCCATTTCTCACACTCTGCTGGAGAGATATCCGATGTCACAAATAAAACTTTATCATTCTCTTCTGTAAAGTTTACAACCTCTTTTGCTAACTCAGACCCCATATATTTTTGAGGCATAAAGTCTCTTATTATTCTATATTCTCTAAGAAGTTCATCTGTTTTTGCACCCACAACACCTATTTTTAAGTGTCCAAGTGATCTTAAATCTTTTATATTTTCCATGAAATATTTAACACCATTTGAAGAATTAAATAATAATGCACTATAATTTTTAAGCTCAGATTCTACAAAGTTTGAAGCATTCTCAATTTTTATAAATGGTAACTCTCTTACAGTTGCCCCTTTTATTCTTAACTTTTCAGAAAATTCTAGAGCTTGCTTCTCATCTCTTGTTACAAGAACTTTTTTTCCTGATAAAGGTTGATTTTCAAACCATTTAAAAGTATCTCTCATACTTACAACATCTCCAATTATTGTAATTGCAGGTGGTAGTATCTTCATAGCTTCAGATTTTTGAACAATATCTTTTAAAGTTCCAACAGTCACTCTTTGATTTTCAGTTGTTCCTTTTTCAATTATTGCAACAGGTGTTTCTGGGTTTTTACCATTCTTTATTAAATCTCCTGTTATCAAATCTAAATTTTTAATTCCCATTAAAAACACAAGAGTTCCATCTAGCTTTGCTATTGTTGAAAAATCATGCCACTCACCGTTTTCCATTGTATGCCCTGTAAAAACATGAAATGATCTTGATAACCCTCTATGTGTAACAGGTATTCCAGCATACTCTGGAACAGCTATAGATGAACTGATTCCAGGTATAATTTCAAAAGCGATTGAATTTTTTACAATCTCTTCAATCTCTTCTCCACCTCTACCAAATACAAAAGGATCTCCCCCTTTTACTCTCGCTACGATTTTACCTTCTTTTGCTTTTAAAACTAGAGTTTTATTAATTTCATCTTGGATTACTCCACCCTCTGTATTTCCTTTTCCTAGATATATCATCTCTGCTGATTTTTTAGCTAATTTTAATACTTTTGGATCTATCAATCTATCATAAACAACACAATCTGCTGACTCTATACATCTTTTAGCTTTCAATGTTAAAAGGTCTATATTTCCACATCCTGCTCCTATTATATATACTTTTCCGATTTTTTGATTAACCATCTATTTTCTCCTTTATCTTCGTAGCTAATTTATGAGCAATCTCTTTTCCAAAATCTCTTTCTTCTAAAACCTCAGCTTTATACATAATATCATTATGACAATAAACACCTTTTAAAGATATTTTATCTCCTATTCTCTCTCCAGTACATCCCATAGGAGTATGGCATCCACCATCAAATATTTTAGAGAACTCTCTTTCTATATTTACTATCTCCTCTATTTCAGGATTATGTATAGTTTTTAAAATCGTACTTATAAAATCATCATTTTCTCTACATTGAATATATAATGCTCCTTGAGCTGGTGCTGGCATCATTAACTCATAATCTAACTCCTGTGTTATTTTACTAGTTAATCCAACCCTTTTAAGACCTGCTGCTGCTAGGAGAATTGCATCATAATCCTCTTCTTCTAATTTTCTAAGTCTCGTATGAATATTTCCTCTAAGTTGCTTTATCTCTAAATCAGGTCTAATAGCTTTAAGTCCCATAGTTCTTCTCAATGAACTTGTACCTACAATCGCTCCTTCTGGAAGTTCTAATAGTTTTTGACCGTTTTTAGAAACAATTACATCTCTGTTATCTTCTCTATCTGGTGTAGCTCCACATATCAATCCTGGTGGAGATATCAAAGGCATATCTTTCATTGAATGAACTGCTAAATCTACTGTACCTTCTAAAAGTTCATGTTCAATCTCTTTTGTAAAGAAACTTTTTAAAGATTTATCACTATTATTCCAGTTACTTACTAAATCTTTATCTCCACTTGTTACAATAACTTTTATTTCAAATAACAACTCTGGATGAATTTTTTCTAACTTTGATTTAATCATTTCACTTTGAGCTAAAGCTAATATACTTCCTCTACTTCCTATTACAACTCTCTTTTTCATTACGCTATCCCCTCTTTGTAGTCAAACCATTTTTTTAAATTTACCATTTGTTCTCTGAGCATATATTCATATTCAGTTAAAATATTTTCTCTATTTTCTCTATTTTCATAATAAACTCCCCAAACATCATCTATATTATACAAATTAATATTTTTACATTCATTTAATTCCTCTTCAACATCTCTTGGAACTGCTAAATCTAAAAATATATATTCTTTTTCTGTATTCAAAATTGGTAATACTTCATCTTTTTTAATAATTGCATGAGGTGCTGATGTTGTTGATATTATTATATCACTTTTAACTACCTCTTCTAATTTCTCTTCGAAACTAATTACATCTGCATTATATATATTACTAAGTTCTAGTGCTTTACGATAGCTTCTATTTGTAATCGTTAAACTTTTATATTCCTCTTTTGTTAAAAGTTCCAATATATCTCTAGCTAAGTCTCCCATTCCCAATATCAAGATTTTTTTATCTTTTAAATCAGCTATTTTATTTTTTATAAATTTTAAAGAGATTGCTTCTAAAGATAAAGCGTTATGACATATTTTGCTTTTATTTCTAAACTTTTTTCCTAACTCTATAGCTTTATTAAATATAACATTTATATTTGAACTTGATATTCCACTTTCCATACTATTTAGTTGTGCTTTTTTCATCTGAGCTAAAATTTGATCCTCACCTTTTATTACAGACTCAAACCCACAAGTAACTCTAAATAAGTGATTCACAGCTTCATGACCTTGTTTTATAAATATATTATCTAATCCCAAATCTTGTTTAAACTCTTCTAATAAATATTTTTTATCTAAATGTAGGTAGTATTCCACTCTTAAACAAGTAGAAAGATTTACATAACCTATAATTTTTCCATCTTCAAAAAGTTTTTCAATTATAGAAACAGTATTACTTTTTATAAAATTTTCTCTTTGGCATAAATCTAAATTTTTATGAGTTATTCCGAAAACAATAAAATTTTTAAAATACATTTAACATCCTTCTCTCTAATTTTTATTAATTACAATCTATTATAATACTTTTTTACAATATTTTTAAGTCTATTTTATTAAAAACAACATTATTTTTGAATAATAATTCAATTTTGTATCAAAAATTGATATAAAAGAAAGAGAGTGATTCAAAATCGCTCTCTTCTTTCATAAAATTTATATATTAGTATAAAAAGTTGTTAATAAATTTTTTAAATTTACTGGTACTTTTGCAATATTTTTTATCTCTAATAGATTTTCTAAGTTTTTATTCTTATTTTTTAAAATTGAAATTGTATAACTCATCAACTCTTTTATGAGTTCCCTATCTGATGTATTAGATAAAATTTCATCTACAAAATATAGCTTATCTAAACTTGTTAAGTATTCTTTTGTATTTATAAAATCTCTGATTGATTTATACACTTCAATTTTATATAATAAATCCTCTGACTCTTGCCATATTTTTATGTTAGAACCTATTCTTTCAAAAGAACACCCTTCATTTATATTTAAACGTTCATCATTTTTATAGCTTTGTATCTCTTTCGAATCACCTAAAAAAAAGTTGTACTCATCTTCAGTTACTCCGAGTTCTTCTGCTGTTGCCTTAACAAATTTCAATAAAATAGATCTTGATTTTATTGTTGGCAATATATTTAATCCAGATGAATTAAGTATAAAAAAGCTTCCAGAATTTGGTTCCTCTATCAATTTAAGTAATGCATTAGCTGATTCTTTTCTCATTTTTTCAATATCTCTAATTATATATACTCTTTTTTTTCCCTCGTATGAAGTTGTTGAGTCTTTATATGCTAACTCTCTTACTTTTTCTATTTTGATTCCAGTTATATCATCTAAAATCTCTAAATCAGCGTGAGTTTCACTTTCAATTCTAACACAACTTTCACATACACCACAAAAATCATCTATATAATTTTTACAATTTAAACTTTTTCCAAAAGATTTAGAGAAATTTTTTAAAATATCTCTGTCAGCTCCATAAAACAAATATGTACCTGCTTCTCTTCCAAAGTTGAGTTCTTTTTTTAAAAACTCGATTGCTTTTTGATTTGAGTTCAAATCTTTAAACATTATCTTTCGGCCTTCTCAATTTTTCTAAGTATAGATATTTGATCTAAAGCCATTCCAGCTCCTTTAACAACACTTTCTAAAGGTGAATCTGCTAATCTTACATTTAGAGATGTATGTTTTGATATTAGTTCTGGGAAGTTTCTTATTAAAGATCCACCACCCGCCATAACTATTCCTCTATCTATAATATCTGCTGCCAATTCTGGTGGAGTTTTTTCTAAAACATCTTTAACACAAGTTACAATTTCCATTAAAGAATCCATTATTGCTTCTCTAATCTCTTCTGATCCAACTGTTACAGAGTTAGGAAGTCCTGTTATTAAATCTCTTCCTTTTATTGTCATAGTTTCTTCTTCTACCATAGGTATAGCTGTTCCTATCTGCATCTTTATACTTTCAGCTGTTTTATCTCCAATTAATAAAGTATGAGTTTTTTTAATATATTTTATTATATCTACGTCAAAGTTATTTCCTGCAGTTCTTATTGTTTTACTAACAACTGTTCCACCTAGTGATATTACTGCTACATCTGTAGATCCACCACCAATATCAACAATCATATTTCCTTCTGGTGCTGAAATATCTATTCCTGAACCTAATGCTGCTGCTCTTGCTTCTTCTATTAAATAAGCTTTCTTAGCTCCAGCAGACAAAGTAGCTTCTAATACAGCTCTTTTTTCTACTCCAGTAACATCAATTGGAACACAAATCATAACTTCTGGCATAAACAAAGAATATTTACCAAACACTTTTTTTATAAAGTATTTTATCATCGCTTCTGTTATATCATAATCTGCTATAACTCCTTCACTTAAAGGCTTTACTGCGACTATTGAATCAGGTGTTTTCCCCAACATATCTTTAGCTTCATTTCCAACAGCTAAAACTTTTCTACTTTCTCTTTCTACTGCAACAACAGATGGTTCATTTAATATTATTTTTCCATGCTTTTTACTGTATACTAATGTGTTTGCTGTTCCTAAATCTATTCCTATGCTTCTGCTAAATCCAGGTAGTCTTAATTTGAATCCCACTTAATATCACTCCTTGTCTAAGTTTATCTCAACTATTTTCTTTATCTCTTCTGATTTTCCCTCTGTATATAAGGCTCCTATTAATGCTTCAAAAGCTGTTGCCTCTTTATACTCCATAACAGTACATGATTTAGGGAAAGTCTTTATGTTACTGTTCTTTGAACGGTTTACTAATAATAACTTGTCTTCATCTAAATCATCTATTATATTTTTTAAATATTTACTTTGAGCTTGTGCATTAACGTGTTGCTTTACAAGTCTATTTAAATTTTTTATATTATATCCTTTGTTTATATAGTAGGTCCTAATTGAAAGTTCCCACACAGCATCTCCTAAATATGCTAAAATTAAACCATTTGCTTCACGCACATCTAAATTGACCATGTTGTTTTTTCCTTTCCATCTTTTATTTTAATTCCCATCTCTAGTAATCTATCTCTTACTTTATCTGAGAAACTCCAATCTTTATTATCTCTAGCTTCTCTTCTTAGCTCTAATAAAAGCTCTATCAACTCAGTTGTCATATTCCCAACTTGAACTTCTACCTTCAATAATACTCCAAATACATCTTCCATTACATTTTTAATATAATCGATTACAGAGTTTATTACTTCAAATCCAGATTCTGAAATTTCATTTTCTTCAAGAGATTTATTTAACTCTTTTACAAGTTCAAATATTGCACCTAATCCTCCAGCAGTATTGAAATCTTCATCCATACATTTTAGGAATTTCTCTTTAGATGATTCTAAAGATTTAAATAATTCACCTAGATTATCTCCATTTTGAACTGGTTTTGAAGTTAATTTTTCTTTCGCTCTAGAAATAGCATTTTCTATTCTTTCTAATCCTGCCTTAGATTGAATTAACTCATTATCTGAGAAATCAATTGGTTTTCTATAATGTGAACTCAAGATAAAGAATCTTACAACTCTTCCCTCAAACTGTTCTAATACATCTCTTAAAAGGAAGAAATTGCCTAAAGATTTTGACATCTTTTCACCTTTTATATTTATATAACCATTGTGTATCCAATACTTTGCAAATTCTCCACCAGTACCACATTTTGATTGTGCAATCTCATTTTCATGGTGTGGGAATATTAAGTCTTGTCCTCCACCGTGAATATCAAATGTTGGACCTAAAAACTTATTTGACATTGCAGAACATTCTATATGCCAACCAGGTCTTCCTTTTCCCCAAGGTGAATTCCAGAATGGTTCTCCCTCTTTAGCAGCTTTCCAAAGAGCAAAATCTAATGGATCTTTTTTTATCTCTGAAACATCTATTCTTGCACCACTTTTCAAATCATCTACGCTTTGACCAGATAGTTCTCCATACTCTTTTTTATAACTATTTATATCAAAGTAAACATCTCCAGATGATTCATATGCATGACCTTTCTGAACTAAAGTTTTTATGATTTTTATCATATCACCTATATGCTCTGTAGCTTTCGGTCTTATCATTCCCTCTTCTTTTAAATTCACTTTTGACGTGTCTTCAAAATAAGCATCTATATATTTTTTAGCTATATCCTGAAGAGTAACTCCCTCTTCATTAGCTTTTTTTATCATTTTATCATCTACATCTGTAAAGTTTTGAACATATTTAACTTTATATCCTCTAAATTCAAAATATCTTCTTACTGTATCAAAAAATATAGCTGGTCTTGCATTTCCTATATGAATGTAGTTATAAACTGTTGGTCCACAAACATACATTGAGACCTCGCCTTCTTTTAAAGGTTTAAAAGTTTCTAACTCACCTTTCAATGTATTATATATTTTTATCATGATTAGCCTCCTATTTAGCTGTCTTTAATAAATTAATTGCTGTTTTTTCATCTAATATTGTACTTATCTTTAAATTATTCTCTTTTGCAATACCTTTTAACTCTATTTTACCTATAAACTTATCTTTTATTATTATATCAAGCCATCCATAAACGAACTCTTTTTTAGATATGTTTACATTTATAATATCTGTTTTTGGGATATCTTTCAACTCTAAATTTTCTTTAGAACTATTTATACTAATTTTTGAAGATATTTTTTCTATTAAACTATTTTTAAAGAAATAATTTAAGAAAAATAAAAATGATCTTAATTCGGTATCTTTAGAACTTCTTAGATAAATCTTATTTTTTTCAAATAATCTCTCTCCATCTAATCCATCATCTTCAATCCAATTAAAACTTTTTATTATATCATTTTTACCACCAATATTAGTTGTTAATGCTACCTCATCTTTTTCATTCACATCTCCTGTTAAGACAAGTTCATTAAATCCACCCAATGGATTTTTTGCAAGATTAAGAATTAGCATTCCCAAATTATTCTCTTTTTCTCTATCTAATATTTTTAATAAATTTTGATTTAGATACTTTTCACTTTTTAAAGTTTTTTCAATCTCTTTTCTTCTTTTAGCAACTATAAAGTTTCCTTTTTCAACTTTTAAATAAAAGCTAGAATTATTAAAATATTTTCTTCTAAAATACTCTTTTAAACAATACATATCATCTACTTTATCAAAATAAGTATCCAATTTTAATTTTAAAATTGGATATATATATCCAAAATCTATTATTCCTACTACATTCTTTTTATCAGATATAAAGCTACTGTCTGACAATATATAAATTCCCTTTATATATTTCAAACTTATTTTGAGATTATTATCTACTTCAAAACCAGAACGCTTCAAAAGATGTAAAACATTATCAAAATCTTTATGACTAACCTCTTCATTCACATATGCAAGATTTACTCTATTATTTAAATAAACTCTAGGATTTTCTTTTGTCGAATAAAACAATATTACTATAATAGAAAAACTACAAAATATCCCTAAAGCTATTTTTAAAGTTTTTTTCATCGGTACTCCTTCTAATAAATTTATCTACTTTTTTTTATTCTAGTTAATTCATTTAGTACTAAATCTATTTTTTCATTCTTAGATGATCCCGATGCAAATCTAACTTTTATCAGTTCTTTCTTATTAATTAAAACATTTTCTCCATCAACTTCAAAATGATTTAATTTTTTTATAGTATCTCCAGAAGGATCAACAACTAAACTTCCACCCCAGAAATTAACTCCGTCTTCTACTCCAACTCTATTTACCATTAAAGTATAGCATGCATTACTCATTGATGTAGTTTTGCAAACAGCTTCCCAAGCTGTTCCAATCTCTAATCCTTTATTCGTAAATCTAGTAGGACTATTAACTATAACAAAAATAATCTGTGCTCCATCTTGTCCTAGTATGTATGAAGTGCTTTGATGAAAAGCATCTTCACAAATAAGCATTCCAACTCTTCCAAATTTTGTATTAAAAGCTCTTACGCTTTCACCCTCTTTAAAATATCTTCCCTCATCAAAAAGACCATACGTTGGTAGATAAACTTTTCTATGTGTATGCTTCAGTTCGCCATCCTCTAAATAAAAAGCTGAATTATAATGATATAAATCCTGACCTAATTCTACTGCTCCAAAAATAATTGAAATCTTTTTTGAAAGTTCTAGTAAAATTTCTGGTACTTTATTGATTGCCACATCATATACCATCTCTTCTAATAAATATCCTGTTAAAGATAGTTCTGGAAACATGATTAAATCTGTTCCTTTATCAATCTCTTTCTCAATGATTTCTACCATTTTATTTAGATTTTTTTGTGTATCCCCTAATACTGGTTTTGTTTGAGCTAAAAAAACGTTCATCTACATCTCCTTTTAGATTAAAGAAACTTTAAGTCCTCAACCGTTGTAATTTTTATATTATCGTAGTCACCTATAATGACTTTAATTTTTCCACCTATTTTTTCTACTAACGAAGAATCATCTGTTCCTAAGAATTGATCTTCTCTTGCTTTTTTATAAGCTTTTTTTAGTATTTTACCTCTAAATATTTGTGGTGTATGCACCGCTATATATTCCTCTCTTTTAGGAGTTTCTATAATATAGCCATCTTTCCCAACTTTTTTTATAGTATCTTTCAAAAGAACACCTACTACAACTCCATCAAGAATTAAATCATTATTTAACTCTTGAACAGCTTCTGAAAAATATTTTTCTTTTAAAAAAGGTCTTACACCATCTTGCACTGCTATTATACTATTATCTTCACAATATTCCAATGCATTTTCTATAGAATATTGCCTCTCTGTTCCCCCACCAATTACTTTTTTTATTTTATCAATACAATATTCTTTGCATTTTAGTTCTACAAATCTTATTGACTCTTCTCCTGTTACAACTATTATGTTGCTTATTAACGAAGTTTTTTGAGCTATTTCTAAAGTTTTAATGAATATAGGTTTTCCATCTATCTCTAAAAACTGTTTAGGATAACCTAAACCCATTCTTTTACCAACTCCTGCTGCTGCCAAAATTAGAGTTATTTCAGAGTCACTACTGTGCATCCTATTCCTCCTTCGTTATGACCTCCAGCTCTGAAGTTTTTAACATAACTTGATGTCTTTAAGAACTCCATAATTCCATTTCTTAAAGCACCTGTTCCTTTACCATGAATAACATATATCTCAGTATACCCATTCATTAAAGCTCTATCCATATATGTTTCTAATTCATATATACCTTCCTCAACAAGTTTACCTCTTAAATCAACTTCATTTTTAACTCTTGTTTTAGTATGAGTACTTATTGGTCTATACTCTTTTTTCTTGGGCTCAATAACAAGTTTTACATCATCCATTGAAACTTCTAACTTTAATATTCCAGCTTGAATATTTAAAGTTTCTTTATTAAGATTTATCTTATTTACAATAGCATATTGATTTAAACTAATTACAAATATTCTTTCTCCAACTTTATACTCTATTTTTCTTGCTACTTTTGGTTTGATTTCAACATTTTCAGTTTTTTCCTCTTGAAGAGCTGTTCTTAACATATTTAATTTTTTCTGAACATCTTTCATCTCTTCTTTAGTTTTATCCTCTTTTTGAATTTTACTAACAAGTGCTGCTGCTTTATTTTGCATATCTCTCATCATAGCTTCAGCTTTTTCATATGCTTCTTTTAGAATTTTATTTTTTTCTTTTTCTAATATTCTAAGTTTTTCTTCATACTCATCTTTATCTTTTTGAGCTTGTGCTTTTAATAAATCAACTTCAATCTGTTTTGCTTCTAGTTCTAAAGATTTGTCTTTTATATTAGAAATCATTCTCTCTACTTTTTTATCTTCATCACTGATATAACTTTTGGCTTTATCAATAATTACATCAGATACACCTAATCTTCTAGCTATTGTTAAAGCATTACTTTCACCTGGAACTCCAATTAATAGTCTGTATGTTGGTGATAATGTTTCAACATTAAATTCCATTGAAGCTGTTTCAATATCTATCTCATTATATCCGTAAGCTTTTACTTCACTATAATGTGTTGTTATCATAGATTTACATTTTTTATCTTTTAAATAATCGATTACAGCCATTGCAAATGCAGATCCTTCCATCGGATCAGTTCCTGAACCTAACTCATCTAGAAGCACTAATGATGCTTTTGTTACAGAGTTTAAAATCTCTTGAATATTTTTCAAATGAGCAGAGAATGATGAAAGTGATTGCTCAATACTTTGTTCATCTCCTATATCAGCATAAACTCCACCAAAGAAACCGATACTTGTTTTTTCAGATGCTGGAATAGGAATTCCTGATAATGTCATTAATGTTAATAATCCTGCTGTTTTAAGTGCAACTGTTTTTCCACCAGTATTTGGACCTGTTATTAACAAAGTATTGTAATCTTTTCCTATTTCAAAAGTCAAAGGAACAACAACTGATGAATTTATAAATGGATGTCTAGCATTAACTAATGATACCATCTCTTTATTATTTATTTCTGGTATACTGCATTTTTTTTCAATACCATACTGAGATTTTGCATTAAGTATATCTAAATACATTAATGAACTTCCTATTTCATTAATTGCAGCAGTATTTAATCTTACTTGATCAGTCAATCTTAAAAGAATTTTTCTAATCTCTTCTCTTTCTCTAACTTCAAGTTCTCTCATTTTGTTGTTTAGAGAAACAATTGATATAGGCTCTACAAAGACTGTTGAACCACTTGATGATCTATCGTGTTCAATTCCCTTGATAAGACCTTTAAAGTCTGTTTTAATAGGTATTACGCTTCTTCCATCTCTTGTTGTGATTATCTTCTCTTGGATAGCTTTAGCAAAAGTTGGATTTGAGAATAAATCTTCAAATTTTCTTTTGATATTTGCTATCATATTTTTCTTTTGTAATCTCAACTCTCTCAATTCAATTGAAGCGTCATCTTTTATATTCTTTTCAGGATCAATAGCTTTATTTATAAGATCCTCTATATTTTTCACTACTTGAACACCTATAAACTTAGATTTTAAATTTTTGTATTTTTCTAAAGTTTCAAGTCTTCCTTTAAAAATTCTAAAAATTCTTAAATTTATATTTAATGACCATAAATCCTCTGTTTCTAAATACATTCCTAAAAGTTGTGATTTTTTTGTAATATTTGTCACATCTTTCATTCCTGTAGGTTCAAATCCACCATCAAATTTTAAGAAGTCCATAAAATCATTAACAATTTCTAACTCTTTTTTCAAAGAGTTTATATCTTTAAACGGTTCTATCTCTATTATTTTATCTTGATTCTCTTCAATAGTTATATAATGTGATAACTCTTCTCTTAACTTATTAAACTCTAATACTCTATAGCTATGATTATTCATTTTACGCATCACCTTTTCTATATATATTTTATCTATTTATTATACCATATTTAATGTTTTTTATAAACTATTCGAAATAATTTAAAAAATACCTTGATATTTTGTTTTTATAATGGTATAATTATTTGCATGTTATAACGAAAGCGAGGTGTAATAGAATGCAAAGATGTGAAATTACTGGAAAAGGAATAACTTTC
>JBOFYP010000085.1:0-8941 GCA_051654725.1 Cetobacterium sp. | reverse complement strand
TCGAATCGACTTGCATGTGTTAAGCATTCTGTCAGCGTTCATCCTGAGCCAGGATCAAACTCTTCATTCAATATATTTTAAGTCCTAAGACTTTCTTACACCTTTTAACCATCTAAATGGTTTTGCCATTACTGGCATTTCGTTGTTTTCACAACTTCTGACTATTTTCTCTATTCGGTTGTTAATGTCCTTTTAATTTGCGTTGCAGTTTTGCTGCCAACAAAAATAATATTATCACAGTTTTCAATTCTCGTCAACATTTTTTTTATTTTTTTAAAATTTGTTTTTCTTTTATTTCCAATTCTTCTAAAAAAATCAAATTATCTTCTAATAATTTTTTTAAAACATCTTCATAAAATTCATCACCTAAACTAAATTTTAATGTTTCACCGTAAGCCATAACCAAAGGAACATATTCATCTTCAATAAACCCAACTGGATTTTTTCTTCTAAAAGCTGATGCTTTAGACAATTCTTTATTTATACAAGGTGTATCGTAATAATCTTCAATTGTAAATCCTGTCGTAAAATCGTCTGGAACAGTTATATATAAAATACTATTGTCATTTTCAGATATTATATCTATTGGCCAAAGGCTACAAACCAGGGGTTTTTTATGAACTATCTCATCTGCACCTAAGTTTTTTTCTAAGCAAATAGAATGGATTGAACACAATGTTGATTCATTGTTAGGCTTAAATGAGCACGTGCATAAAGAAATTTCTTCTTCTACAAACTCGTCTGGAACCATACACTTATCTTCTGATATACTATTTAAAATTGTTTCTAACTCATATCCATTTTCTAATAAAATATCTATATTTTTTGTTTTTTTATTATAAATATCTATATTCTCTTTCAAAAATTCTCTGGTTTGCTTTTCATAGATCATTGGATTATCTGCACAACAAGGATCTTGGCAGTTAAAACAATCAAAATTAGCTAAATTTGAAAACGAACCATAATCAACAACAGCTTTATATTTTTTACCTCTTATTAATACTTTTGTTTCTATAAAATCTACTCTTTTAAAATGCTCTCTCAATAGAACTTCTCTATCTTGTGGAACTTTGTAAACCTCTTCACCTTTTGGATGATTTAAAAATAGAAAATAATTCATAATTTCTCCTTCGTTTTTTAAATTTAACGATACTATTTTAACATAAGTTACATTTTTTTTACAGTTTTTCTAATTTTTAATTTATCTTTTAATTTAGTATTGTTTTTATTTTTTAGTTATAGTAATATAGTATATATAATAAATTATTATTAGATTCTTATTTAGGAGGACTCATTTTGAACAAAAAAATAGGTTTACAACCAGGAACTCTTCTGTATACAGGTAACCGTCATATCACAACAGAAATTCCTATAACTCATTATACTTACAATCAAGACAATTTTAAAAAAGATTCTTTCGTTTTTAAAGAAAATCTTCTGGTAGATTTACACAATTCTCATGTTAATTGGATTAATATTGGTGGTATTCACAACATCGATCTTATAAAAAAAGTTGGTGAAACTTTTAAAATAGATTCTTTAATTTTAGAAGATCTTTTAAATAATTCTCAAAGACCAAAATTAGAAATTAGAGATGATTATATTTTTATAACTTTAAAAATGATTTCACTTTCTAAAGAAAAACATAAATATGAATATGAACAAGTTTCTTTTGTGTTATTTTCAAATCTTTTAATAACTTTCCAAGAAAATCCTTTTGATGTTTTTGATACTATTAGAAATAGAATTGAGAAATCTTCTGGTAGATTAAGAACAAGAAGAGAAGGTTACTTAACTTACTCTCTTATTGATAGAATTATTGACAATTATTTCTTAATAATTGAAGATTTAGAAGAAAGATTGGACATTTTAGAATCAAGAGTTACTACGGATCCTAGAAAAACTGATTTTGATGCAATTTTAGAACTAAAAAAAGAACTGCTTCACTTTAGAAAAGCTGTTGCTCCTTTAAAAGAAGTTTCTGCTAAATTCAAAGATTCAGACATTAAAGAATATTTAGGTGAAGATATTGATATCTATTTAAGGGATTTGCAAGATCATATTATTATTGCAAATGAATCAAATGATGCTCTTTCAAATAGAGGAAATGAACTGCTTCAACTTTATCATTCTACTATAAGTACTGGAATGAATGAAATTATGAAAGTTTTAACTATGATATCTACGATATTTATACCACTTGGATTCTTAGCTGGTCTTTATGGAATGAATTTTGAATACATGCCCGAATTAAAATTAGAATATGGATATTTCTCTCTTTTAACTCTTATGGGTATTATAATTTTTGGAACTGCAGTATTTTTCAAAAAGAAAAAATGGTGGTAATTAATTAAATATAAATTTTAAATTTTATTCAGAGGAGGATTTTTACAAATGGAACAAACATTAACAACTTTTATCAATGAATTTACTGCTGCACTAGCTAAATCTGCACCTATTTTTATAAAAAAAGTAGTTTTTTTAGCTATTTTATGGACAACTTACAAGCCCGTTAAAGGTTTCCTTATGAAAGCCTTTAATAAATTCTTATCTTTAAAGAAATTAGATGAACTTCTAATTCACTTTTTAGATTCTTTCTTAAGTATTATCATCATCATCTTCTATGCATTGAATGTTATTCAAATTCTTGGAATAGAAATGACTTCAATATTAGCTCTTCTTGGTTCAATAGGTATCGGTATTGGACTTGCTTTAAAAGGAAGTTTATCTGATTTAGCTGGTGGAATGCAAATTCTTGCTTCTAGATACTTCACCAAGGGAGATTATATTATAACTTGTGGAACTGAAGGAATTGTTCAAAGAATTACTTTCTTATACACTGTATTACATACTATTGACAATAAATTTGTTGTTGTTCCAAATGGTAAACTTTCTGCTGAAGTTATAATTAACGCTGGTGCTAACAGTGAGAGAAGGGTTGATTCAGTATTCTCTGTTTCTTATGATACTTCTATCGACCAAGTTAAAGAAATTTTAACTAATATTGCTAAAGAACATAAATTAATTCTTCAAGATAAAGATATTTTTGTTAGACTTAGCAAACATAATGCTAGTTCTCTTGATTTTACTATGAGAGTTTGGACTAAAAAAGAAACTTATTGGGATGTTTTCTTTGATTTACAAGAACTTGTTAAAAAGAAATTTGATCAAGAAGGAATTGAAATTCCATATAACAAACTTGACATTTATCAAAAATAATTTAAAATTAAAAGAGACTTTCTTTTTTGAAAGTCTCTTTTTTATTCTAATGAAATAAACAAATCCTCTTTTGTTTGCTCTTCTTTGATTTCAAAATATTCTGGATTCTCATTTTCTAATTTTTTTAATTTTAAAAGTGTTCTTCCTAAGTGATGTTCTAGCATTCCTCTTAATCTTTCAATATCTTTTTTCTCTAATGCTGCTAATATCTCTTCGTGTTCTTCAACAACAGATATATCACTAGTTTTATTTTTAGCATTTAAAACTCTAACTCTTTGATAATGACCCGTTCCGTTTGAAGCTAATTCCCACAAACCTGGTATCTCAGCTTTTTCAAATATCATTTTATGAAAATCATTATCCATTTTATGAAACTCTAAATAATTTCTATTACCTTCACAGTAAATTCTTTGAATTTTTATACTTGTTTTTAAATCCTCTATAAATTCTGCATCTAATTTTTCAATTACTCTTTCAAAAGCTGCTGTTTCTAAAGCTACTCTAAGAACTTTTGCTTCTAAAACTTTTTGAGCACTAATTTTCGTTACAAAGGTTCCTTTTTGTGGAATACTTTCTATCAGTTGATCATGCTTTAATAAAATTAAAGCTTCTCTGATTGGAGTTCTACTCATTCCAAGTTTTTCTCCTATTACTTTTTCACTTAATTCACTTCCTGGTTTTAAATTTAGCTCAAAAATATTTCTTTTTAATATTTTATAAGCATAAGCTGAGTTACTATTCTCTCTTGACATTCTCTCTCCTTTTCTATAAAAAACGGGGTAATCTCTACCCCATTTTTTATTATAAATTATAACTCAAATCCGTATGGTAATAACTCTTCCATCGTCATTATTTTATAATCTTTTTTAGTATTTCCTAAAATAATAGTTATATCTTCTGAAGCAAACTCTTTTATAACTTGTCTACAAGCTCCACAAGGACTTACTGGTCCAGTTGTATCTGCTACTACTGCAAGTAACTTTATTTTTCTCATTCCTTTACTTGCTGCTGCAAATATAGCACTTCTTTCTGCACAGTTTGAAAGTCCATATGAAGCATTTTCTATATTAGCACCTGTTGTTTCTTCACCATTTTCATCAACTAGAACTGCACCCACTAAAAATTTTGAATATGGTGCATAAGCTTTTTCTCTAGCTGAAATAGCTTTATCTAAGTATTCTAAGATTGTCTTTTCATCTATTTTTTTTATCATTTTATTATTCACCAATACTTTCTAAAGCAATCTCTACCATCTCTTTTAATGTTGTTTGTCTCTCTTCAGAAGTTGTTTCCTCACCAGTTACTAGACAATCAGAAATTGTTAATATAGTTAAAGCTTTAGCGTTATATTTTGCTGCTATTGTATAAAGAGCTGCTGTTTCCATCTCTACACATAAAACTCCAAAATCTGCCCATTTTTTATAAGCTTCAAAATTGTCTCCATAAAACTCATCTGCTGTTAATACATTTCCACCTTTTACTGGTATACCTTTAGCTGATGCTACTGATGCAGCTTTCATAAACAATCCAAAATCTGCTGTTGGTGCATAATCTGCTCCTCCAAATCTTAATCTATTCATACCTGAAGTTGTAGAAGATGACATTGCTAAAATTACATCTCTAACTTTAACATCTTTTCTATAAGAACCAGCTGTTCCAACTCTTATTAAATTTTTTACACCATATTCTCTTATAAGTTCATTTACATATATAGATATTGATGGCACTCCCATTCCTGTTCCTTGAACAGAAACTTTTTTACCTTTATAAGTTCCTGTATAACCATACATTCCTCTTACTTCATTATAACAAACAACATCTTCTAAAAAAGTTTCTGCTATCCATTTTGCTCTTAACGGATCTCCTGGTAATAAAACCGTTTCTGCTATTTCACCTTGTTTAGCTCCAATATGTACGCTCATAATTTCCTCCTGATTTTCGTTTTTATATCTTAATTAATTTGATATTTTATCAGCAAAACTTCCAGTTAATGTTGTTTTTCCTAATAATAGCTCTTCTATAGTTGCTGCTATTGTACTAAAACTTTCTTGAATTTCTAGATTTACATTATTTTTTAAATTTTTTCCGTATACTAATAGAGGAATATACTCTCTTGTATGATCACTTCCTTTATATGTTGGGTCACATCCATGGTCTGCTGTTAAAATAAGCATCTCATTCTCTTTTAAATTTTCCATTATTTCAGGAAGATAGTTATCAAACTCTTCTAAGGCTAATTTATAACCTTTAGGATCTCTTCTATGACCAAACTTCATATCAAAATCTACTAAATTTGTAAAAATCAATCCTTTTGTATCCTTCTTTAGCTCTTCTATAGTTTTCAAAATTCCATCCAAATTATCTTTATTAGTTCCTCTGCTTTCAGTTAAACCAACACCTGCAAATATATCACTTGTTTTACCTATTCCTGTAACATCTAAATTAGCTTTTTTTATTCTATCAAGCATACTCTCTTCTGGTGGTTGAACAGAATAGTCATGTCTATTTGCTGTTCTGATAAAATCTCCAGCTTTTTTCCCCCTAAAAGGTCTTGCTATAACTCTTGCAACTGGTGATAATTTTTTACAAATTTCTAAAGCTTTTTCACACGCAGAGTATAGCTCCTCTAAAGATATTAACTCTTCATTTGCTGCAATTTGAAGTACTGGATCTGCTGAAGTGTAAAGAATCCAATCTCCTGTCGTTAACTGTTGTTCTCCATACACATCTAAAACTTCAGTTCCTGAATATGGTAAATTACAAAGTATCTTTCTTCCAGTTGCTTTTTCTAAAGCATCTAAAGTTTCTTTTGGAAATCCATTTGGGTAAGTTGGAAACGCTTCTTCTTGAACTATTCCTGCAATTTCCCAATGCCCCGTTGTTGTGTCTTTTCCTTTTGATAATTCAGCAGCTTTTCCATATGCTCCTTTAGCATTCGTTACTGAATCTACACCTAAAATTTCAGAAATATTTCCTAATCCAAGCTGTTCCATATTTTTTAAGTTTAATCCACCTGTTGTTAAAGCTATATTTCCTAATGTGTTTGTACCCTCATCTCCAAACTCTTTTGCATCTGGCAAAGCTCCTATTCCAGCACTATCTAAAACTATCAGTGTAACTCTTTCTATTTTCTCCATACTTCACGCTCCTTTTTAGGTATATAAAAGGCTGATCAAAATTGATCAGCCCCCATTTTATTATTTATCGTTTACTTTGATTTCTCCAGCTACTAACTTAGCCTTAATCTCTTCAAACTTTTTAAGTTTTTCTGCACCTATAATATCTTTTGTAAATTCGAAATTAGTTACTCCAACTCCGTTTTCTTTTGCTCCATAAACAGTTAAACCAGATTCAAATTTTCCAGCTATTAAGTTTTTGATTGTATCATAAACTCCAACATCAACATTTTTAATCATTGATGTTAAAACTGTTCCAGGTTCTACACCATCTTGATTTGAGTCAACTCCAATAGCAAAAACTCCCTTTTCTTTTGCCGCTGCAATAACTCCCATTCCTGTTCCACCAGCTGCATGATAAATTACATCTGCACCTTGATTTATTTCAGAAACAGCATTTTCTTTTCCTCTAACTGGATCGTTAAATGGATTTGGTCCTGTTGTATAAACAGATAAGAATTTAACACCTGGATTTACATATTCTGCACCTTGCTTAAATCCTACTTCAAATTTCTTGATTAACGGATTTTCCATTCCACCAACAAATCCTACCGCATTATTTTTTGTCATTAGTCCAGCTATAACTCCCACTAAGAAAGACCCCTCTTCCTCTTTGAAAATTAATGATTTTACGTTCTGTGCATCTATAACATCATCAATCATTAAGAATTTTACATCTTCATAATCTGCAGCAACAGTTCTTGCTGATTCTGTCATTTGGAATCCAGTAGCTATTATTAAATCATACCCAGCTTCTGCATATTCTCTTAAAAACTCTTCGTCCTCAGCAGGTGAAGTTGGTTCTACATATTTAAAATCAATCCCTAAATCTTTTTTTGCTAACTCTAATCCTCTGTAAGCAGCATCATTAAATGACTTATCCCCTAGTCCACCAGTTGAAAGAACAATTCCAACCTTTAATGGTTTTGCTGCAAATAACCCTATTGCTAACATCATCGACATAATAAAAGTAACTACTTTTCTCATTAATACCCTCCTAATTAACTTTATACTAGTAGAATTTTAACACAATTCTAACTCAAATAAAAGAAATTTTTATGATTATTTCATCATTTTTCCCAAAGTATATATTAATTCATCGATTACTCTGTTCTCTTCATTATTTTTTATACCTAATACAACACACTTTTTCAAGTGATCTTTTAGTATTAATTTTGCAATTCCATCTAAAGCTGCTTTTGCAGAAGAAATTTGATTCAACAAATCATCACAACTGTTTCCTTCTTCAATCATTCTCTTGATTCCTCTTATTTGTCCTTCTATTCTATTAGCTCTTGCAACAAGCTTTTTTTTATCTCCACATATTTCATTTGAACAATGTTCCTCCATAAAAACCTCCATAAAAAAAACCCACTTCGAAAGTGGATTTTTATTTTTCTAACTCCACAGTTACTTTTAATCTTTTAAGTCCTGTTTGAATAGCTTTTATTTTAAATTTACTGATGCCTTTTATTTCTAAAAGCTCTTCTGTTGAAGCTTCTTGTACTTTAGATAAACTTCCATAATTATTTATTATTTTATCTATATCTCTTTTTGTAAGCTTTGTTATTTTATCTAATATTCTATAACCTTTAGGAGAAACTCTATTTCCTAATGCAGAATAAGTTTTTCCATAATCCAAAACAGCAGAAAGTTTTTCTAACTCTTTCAAATCATCATCATTTATTTTAGAAAGTCTATCTGTTATTTCATTAAAATCAAATGGAGCATTTGAATAATTCCAATAATCTCTTAAGAAATCTTCTTTTTCGCTTTCTATATCTTGAATTAAATCGTTTAAGTGAAGTTTTACAAGTCTTCCATCAACACCTAATTCTGTCATATAGTTATTCATTTCACTGAAAATTCTCGTTACTTTTTCAAATCTTTGAAGAACTACAGTAACTTCATAAAGTGTAACTAAATCATCCAATTCTAATATTGTTAAATTACTTAATGCTTTATCCAACACAAAACGATAACGTTCTAAAGTATTTAACCCTTGAGAAGCTTCACTCATTAAATCAGTTGTACTTTTAAGTCTATGCTTCATTTCCCCTTTGTAAATTGTTACAACTTTTTTTCTTTCTGAAACAGCTATAACTAATTTATCTGTTTGTTTTGCTACTCTTTGAGCTGTTCTGTGTCTTGTTCCACTTTCATTTGTCGAAAATCTCATGCTCGGTTGCAAATGCACATTTGCTGAATAGATTTTTGTAATATCAGAATCTAATATTATTGCTCCATCCATTTTACAAAGTTCAAATAATTTTTCTGGCATATATTCACAATTTATTTCAAATCCACCATCCATTATTTTTTGAACTTCTGGGTCTAATCCAATAACTATTAGAGCTCCCATTTCACCATCTAAAACATTGTATATACCCTCTCTCAACTTTGTCCCTGGAGCCAACAGAGAAAGAATTTCTAAGAATTCTGGGTTATTCATCTTTGCTCATCCTTTCTAAAAATTCTTCTAAATTTTTTAAATATATTATTTTTAATTTATAACTATTTTTTTCAATCTCTTTTCGATTAGTTTC
>JBOFYP010000084.1:0-1139 GCA_051654725.1 Cetobacterium sp. | reverse complement strand
CCAATAGCTTATGGATACTCAATCTATAAATACCGAGATAAAAATCCTATTATAGGTATTATCTTTGGATTAGTTATGAGTTTACAAAACTATTCTAATAACCTTATCTTGCTTTCAGCTGGATTGATGCTAGTAATATATATTGAAGAGTTTCTCGATAGATTCATAAAAGATCCATTTAAAATTTTATTCGTACCTATTTTAACACTGTTAATAGGTTTTACATTAAATGAAGTAATCTTAGTTCCAATCTTAAATCCAATTCATAAAATATTTATGGATTCTTCTGAAACTATTTTCAATACTAGATATTTCTTTATCTTATCTGGGATTTTTGGTGGAACTTATGCACTCGTTGTAAAACGTGGATTGCATCATGTTTTACTCTTCTTAGATTTGGCCTTCATTTTAAATGGAGGGGGAACATTCTTCTGGCCAATCATAGCTCTTTCTAATATATCTCAAGGGTCGGTAGCGATTTTGAAAGATTCGAAAGCGGGATTATTAGCATATATTGGAATAACAGAGCCTGCTATGTATGGGGTTAATTCTGAGAGTAAAAAAAGATTTTATCTTTCACTCTTCGCATCAGGTGCTGGGGCATCTGTTGCAGGCTTTCATAGAGTGAAATCACTAGCGATAGGGCCAGGTGGACTACCTGCCTTACTAGTTGTAAAATCAGAAAGCGTTCATGGATTCATGATTGCTGTAATAGTAACAATCTTATTAGGATTGATATTTGGGGGGATAACTAAAAAAGCTGTAGATTAATTTCTACAGCTTTTCTTCATACTTAGAAGCCATCAATTCTAAAAGTTTAAAATCACAACAATTTTCTTTATAACCTTTGATTTCAGAAAAAACAACTTTTTCATATAATTTATTTGCATTTTTAATTATTTTAGTACTTTTTGATTTTAGTTCTCTTGCTTGATCTATAAACTTATTATACTCTTTTATATTTTTTTCTTTTAATAAATCAATCTGAAATTCAATAATTTGATTTTCTAAAATAGGAAGCATATTATTTAGATTAATCGCTCCGAGTTCACCATTTTTCAATTTTAAAAAATCTATTTTTTCAGCCATTTTTTTATGTTTCTCTTTTGGAGAAGTTAGTGGTGCAAAATATAGAAAAT
>JBOFYP010000083.1:0-1576 GCA_051654725.1 Cetobacterium sp. | reverse complement strand
AAAGACTAACTATATGAAGTCAAGTATATAATTTTGTTTTTTCTAAAATATTTTTTAGAATTTTTTAAAAAAACATGGGCGTGTTTCTAGGAGACGACTTTTTGAGAAATTTTAAAGTCGCCTTTTAAAAAATAAAATTATTAAAACATTTAGTTTTGTGGAACAAAATTAATATTATTCTTTAAAAGATGAAAAATTACTCTGAGTAACTTCTTAGATGTATGACTAATTGCAACATAATGATGTTTTCCTTCGTTCTTCTTTTTCTCCTGATAAAGTTTGAATGTAGGATCACGCATTGCTACTAAGCGTGCAGCTTGTATGATTGCCCATCTAAGATACGTAGAACCTCTTTTTACCATTGAAGTACCTGTCGCTTGGAACTTTCCTGATTGATAAACAGAAGGTTCTAATCCTGCGAAAGCCAATAATTTAGCTGGGTTTTGAAATCGCGTGATATCTCCAACTTCAGATAATATAATCGATGCTAGCGTATAAGATATTCCAGGTATACTTAGCAGTGGTGTTTTCATTTGAATAAGAAGTTCTTTGATTTTCTTATCCAAAATAGAAATTTCATCAGAATAATAATTAATTATTCTAATTGTTTGTTGAAGTTCAAAAGAAGTTCCACTACTATTGATACCAATAGATTTGGAAGCTAGATTTTTTAAAGCTATTGCTTTATCTTTTCCATACTTTCCCTTTGAGGTTTTGGATAAAAGATTAGTTAATTTAGTTAAATGACAGTTAGAAATATCATGAGCACTTGGAAATTCTAAAAGCATAGCATAACTAGATTTTTGATGTATCGACCATATTAATGTCCCTAGTTCGGGAAATAAAATTGTAAGTAAACGCGAGACAGAAACTTTTAATTTAGCACACTGTCCAACCAATCTATAACGGTGTCTAGTTAGAGATTTTAACTCTCTAATTTCATCAGATACAAGTGCTGTTGGGGTTTGATCTGAGTTGAATAGCAAGGTTGTAATAAATTTAGCATCAATTTTGTCAGTTTTAGTTTTTCTTAGTGTTTGAGACTTCCTAAAGGAAGCTACAGCAAGGGGATTAAATACCGTAAGTTGGTATCCCTTGGTACGCAGGAAATTTTCTAAATTGATACCATAATGACCAGTAGATTCAAGCCCTATACGCACATCACTAGCGACTTGACAGTTTGAGGAGATAATGGAGTAAAGAGTATTAAATCCTTCAAGAGTATTTGTGATTCTTAAATTATCGCTGATAAGAACGCCATCAGAGGTAACAATGTAGCAGTCGTGTTTGTCTTTCGCGATATCAATTCCCACATAAATCATAATTCACCACCTTGAAAATATATTAAAAGTACTGTTTATTTTCCACTAAAGCTTTATACTGAATGTATCCTCGTCCTATATAAAACGTCAAGCGTTATCTAACTAATTAACAAATTAGTATAAAGCTGTGGTTATAGCCTTAATAAAATAGTCTAGTTGAACTAGCTATAGGAGACGGTAATAATCCACAGCACTTTAGTAAATTATAACAAATAAATTGATGAAGATCTTTATATCTTCATTATACGAGGAGA
>JBOFYP010000082.1:0-4081 GCA_051654725.1 Cetobacterium sp. | reverse complement strand
AAGTATTTTCTATTTTTAAAATCTGTTCTTTTGTAGGTTTAATCTCTATTTTATAGCTGATCATCAGCTAAAGCCTTTTTGATTTACCAAATTATCCCAACGCTGTAGCGTTTTGACTGAAACACCTAAAAACTCAGATGCTTCTTTTGGTTTTATATATTTTTTCATTTCATCACCTAGTATACATTTTTATATATTTGAGGTTGTTTGTCAATTTTTTTATTAATTATTAATTAGCTCCTTATTTTTAAACGACAAAAACCACAGTGAAAGTCACTGTGGTCTTATTATAGTATTCCTTTTAACCTTACTATTCCTAAAGCTAGCATACCTAAAAGTAATGCCACAATCCAAAATCTCATTGTTACTTTTGTTTCAGGCAAACCTGCTAATTCAAAGTGATGATGAATAGGTGCCATTCTAAAAATTCTTTTTCCTCTTATTTTAAAAGAAGCAACTTGAAGAATAACCGACAACGCTTCTAAAACAAACACTCCACCTATTATAGGTAATAATAGCTCTTGCTTTAAAAGTATTGCTACAACTCCTAATATTCCACCCAAAGTCAATGACCCTGTATCACCCATAAATATTTGTGCAGGATAGAAGTTATACCAAAGAAAACCTAATCCAGCTCCTATTAGTGATGATAGAAACACTGAAAGCTCTCCTATTCCAGCTATATAATATAAATGTAAATGATTACTTAACTCTATATGCCCTGTAAAGTATGCTATTATTCCTAATATAGTAGCCCCTATTATCACTGGCATTATAGCTAAACCATCTAATCCATCCGTTATATTTACGGCATTAGAAGTTCCCATTAAAACCAATGCTATAAAGACAAACATCAATGTTCCACCTAAATATAAGTGACTGTTAGATAAAATAGGATTAACTACAGATAAATCTAAAATTTTATTTCCTGTCAAACCGAATTCTCTTATAAAATACCAAATTAACAACGCTATAAAGCATTGTCCCATAAGTTTTTTCTTTCCAGATAATCCCTTTTTATTTACCGTAAATTTCTTATAATCATCTACAAAACCTATGCTACTAAATAACAAAGTTATAACAAACATAAGTATTAAGAATTTATTTGATAAATCTCCTATGAAGATTGACGTTAACAAAGTTCCTAAAATTATTAAAATTCCACCCATTGTTGGAGTTCCTTTTTTTGAAAAATGACTCACTGGTCCTTCTTCTCTTATTGATTCTCCAAATTTTTTAATTTTTAAAAATTGTATAAATGGTTTTCCTATCAATAAAACAACTAAAAATGCTAGTATAAACCCTAAAAAGCTTCTTAAATATATAGATTTAATCCCCTCTAATAATGGAAAATACTCTGCCAATAAATATAGCATCCCTCTACTCCTTTGACTAAATAATTATTTCTTCTAACTTCATTCCTCTAGATCCTTTTAATAAAACAGCAATATTAGAAAATTTTAATATTTCTTTTTTTATTTCAATTTTTTCATTAAAATGAACTATTCTAGAATCTTTTAATATATCTAAAGCTTTTTTCATTCTTTTTCCATAAATAAAAATTTTGAAAAAGTCATATTTCAAAGCTTCTTCTAACACTTCTTTATGATACTCTATCTCTTTTTCCCCTAGTTCAAGAGCATCACCTAAAATTACTATTTTTTCTTTTTTTAACGGTAATGATGAAAATGCTTTTAATGCCATTTTCATTGAAACTGGACTTGCATTATAGGCATCATTTATATATAAAATATTATCTTTTTCTATTTTTTCAAACCTCATTGAAGTTATTTTTATTTTTTTTAAAGATTCTTTTATTTCAGAATAGGACATATTAAATATCCTTCCCAATACAATTGCAAAAGAAGAATTAACAGCGTTATAAGAACCATTTAAAGGTATAAAGTAAGACTCTTTATTCAAATTAAAATAAACGCCTTCAAAGCATTCCTTTACATCTGTAATTTGATAATCGTTTTCTTTATTAAAACCTACTTTTAAACTTTCTATATTTTTAAAATAAGGATCATCTCCAAAAAGTAAAACTTTTTCAGAATCAACATATTTTAAAAGTTCTGTTTTAGCCTTAAATACATTATCTCTATTTTTTAAATATTCCAAATGAGAATCACCTATATTTGTTATAACAGCATAGTCTGGTTTAGCTATTTTAGACAATAAATCTATTTCTCCTAAATTACTCATTCCCATCTCTAAAACCGCTATTTCATCACAATCTTTCAATTGTAAGATTGTAAAAGGAAGACCTATATGATTATTGTGATTTCCCAAAGTTTTTTTTGTTTTATATTTTTGAGATAAAACACCGTCTATAAAATCTTTTGTTGTTGTTTTTCCTTCGCTTCCTGTTATTGCTATAACTTTTAAATTTAATTTTTCCCTGTATCTTTTCGATAGTTCTTGTAAAAATTCTACACTATTATTTACTTTCAGAACTCTTTCATTATTTATCTCAGCTACTTCTCTATCACAAATAACAATTTCTACACCTTTATCCAATGCTTCTTGAATATAATTATTTCCATTATTTATAGCAATAAAAAGTGATTTTTCTTTAACTCTTTTACTATCCATTTCAATTTTTTCTATATAAATATCTTTTGAAATGATTATATCTAATTTTTCAAAATATTTTTTTAAAACTTCATTAAATGTTTTCAATATAGCATCCCCTTTTTAATTTCGACACCATATTTTACCATTTTTTTAGTATTATTTTCAATTTTTTTTTAATCTATACCTAATATTTTTAATCCTTTGTGTATGCATAAAATTTCTATTGGTAATTCTGGTCCTTTTTCACCATCTATATCTGTTGAATAATTTTCAACTCCAACTATTTTTATAGATTTAGTTTTAAAATATTTTACAGAATCAATTTTCTTTTCTAAATGAGTTTTAGTTGCCAAAGCTGCACTAATTTCCGGTACATCTACTAGAAAATCTGGTTTTAATGCCAATACATCAAAATAGCCATCATCTAATTTTGCATTATAAGCTAATTCAAAATTTCCTGCACTTTTCCCATTGAAAACTAAAATTGATAATACATCTGTTATTGCTGTGTATTCATCACTCTCTATTATAACTTTCATCTTTTTCACTTTAGCCATCTCTTTTATGCCATTTAGAACGTACGCTAGTTTTCCTAGTGTTTTTATCATTGTTCTATCTGTTGTTTGAGATACTTTTGAAAAAATTCCTATACTTACTATATTTATAAAATAACTATCATTAATTTTTCCTAAATCAATACTTTTAACTTTAGTTGACAATATTTTTCTACATGCTTTTTCAATATCTTTTGGCATTCCAATAACATTTGCAAAATCATTTGCTGTTCCCGTAGGTAATATTGCTATTGCAATATCTTTGCCATTTTTTTTTAATAGATTAACAAAACTATTTATAGTTCCATCTCCACCTGATATTAGAAAATGATCATATTTTTCTGTATCTTTTAAGATATCATTTTTTTCAGAATTATTAGAAACTCTAAAGACATCTAAAAGATATCCGTGTTCTTGATATATTGAAAATATTTTATCCAATTCTTTTAGTATTTTTCCCCCACCCGAAATAGGATTATATATTAATTTCACTCTTTTTTGTTCCAACATATAACCTCCTGCGAAAATTTGGGTATAAAAAAAAGATTGGCAACTACTTATCCTCCCAGGGGGCTGCCCCCCAAGTACTTTCAGCGTTTATGGGCTTAACTTCCAGGTTCGAAATGTTACTGGGTGTACCTCCATAGCTATCGTTGCCAATCAATATTTTCTTGTGTTCTTGAACACTTGAAACTATATAGTAGTATTAAAAGGTTAAAACTTCGATATATTAGTATTGGTCAGCTAAAAACTTCGCAGTTCTTACACCCCCAACCTATCAACCTCCTAGTCTCGAAGGTATCTTAAAGAATACTTATCTTGAAGTCAGTTTCCCGCTTAGATGCTTTCAGCGGTTATCTGTTCCAAACGTGACTACCCAGCTGTGCCACTGGCGTGACAACTGGTACATCAGAGGTTTGTCCATCCCGGTCCTCTCGTACTAAGGACAG
>JBOFYP010000081.1:0-2226 GCA_051654725.1 Cetobacterium sp. | reverse complement strand
CTACTCTAAATGCAAGTTTTCCTTTCTTGAACTCAGATACTGCCGTTGCGATATCTGGTGTAACTGTTCCTGATTTAGGATTAGGCATTAAACCTTTAGTTCCTAAAATTCTTCCCAGTCTTCCTAATTTAGGCATCATATCTGGAGTTGCGATTACGATATCGAAGTCAAACCAACCTTGTTGGATTTTTTCGATGTACTCTTCTGCTCCTGCATAATCTGCTCCTGCTTCTAAAGCTTTCTCAACGTTAGCTCCTGAAGTTATTGCTAATATTTTAACAGTTTTTCCAGTTCCGTTTGGAAGTACTACTGTACCTCTAACTTGTTGGTCAGCATGTCTAGGATCTACTCCTAATCTTAAAGCAATTTCAACTGTTTCTACGAAGTTAGCAGTTCTTGTCTTTCTTACAAGTTCTAAAGCTTCCTTTACCTCATATAGTCTTCCTTGCTCAACTAATTTAGCTATTTCTAGGTATTTTTTACCTCTTTTATTTGCCATTGAAAATTTCCTCCTTCTGTGGTTAAACGGATGTTTGCATCCTACCACTTAATATCCATAAATAAGAATTGACTTCTAATTAGTCTTCTATTTTGATTCCCATTGATCTAGCTGATCCAGCAATGATGTTCATTGCAGCTTCTACTGATCCAGCATTTAAATCTGGCATTTTAGTTTCAGCTATTTCTCTTAATTTAGCTGTATTTATTGTTCCAGCTACATCTTTTTTAGAGTTTTGAGCTCCTGATTTTACCCCTGCAGCTTTCTTTAATAAATCTGAAGCTGGTGGAGTTTTTAAGATAAATGTGAATGATCTGTCATTATATACAGATATTTCAACTGGAATGATCCATCCCGCTTTATCTTGAGTTTTTGCATTGAATGATTTACAGAATTCCATTATGTTAACTCCGTGTTGTCCTAATGCAGGTCCTACTGGTGGAGCAGGGTTTGCTTTTCCAGCTGGTAATTGTAGTTTTATTAATCCGATTACTTCTTTTGCCATTGTTAATTACACCTCCATAAAATTGTGGTATTGATTTTTCAATCTCCCACTAGCTTAAATCATTAAGCTTTTTCTACATTGTCAAGGTCTACTTCGATTGGAGTCATTCTTCCGAACATTTCCATCATTACCTTAACTTTTCTATTTTCCATATCGATTTCAGCAACTTTACCTTCTTGATTTTCAAATCCTTCTGCTAGAAGTCTTACATAGTCTCCTATTTCATAGTCAACTTTTATAACTTCTTTAAGTGCTTTATCATCATCATTTTTGTATCCTATAACAGAGAAAATATTTTCAACTTCATCATCTTCCATTGGAATTGGATCAGAACCCACTCCAACAAACCCTGTTACTCCGTTAGTATTTCTAACTACGTACCAAGCATCTGAGTCTACTCTAAAATTAATTCCGTCTGCACTTTCCTCTCTAGTAGCTTCCATTTCTAGCATAACATAACCTGGGAATAGCTTTCTTGAAATTATTTTTTTCTTTCCTCTTCTCTCTTCAATAGTTTCCTCTTCAGGAACTAAAACTTTAGTTACTATATTAGATAATCCTAAAGTTTCTATCTTTTGTTCTAAATCTGTTTTTACTTTTTTTTCATACCCCGAATAAGTATGAATCATAAACCATTTTTTTACTAAGCTTTTTTCCATTTTATCCTCCAAAGAGAGATACAAGCATCTTTAAAAGTCTTGAAGCAATTATATCGAAAACTCCCAAATATATTCCTAAAAATATACTCATAACAACAACCCAACTAGTTGCTGAAATTATTTCTTTTCTTCTAGGCCATTCAACCTTCGAATACTCTCTTTTCACATCATTAATTAGTCCCATTTTGCACCACCAATAATTTTATTTTATTAAAAAAATGGCAGGTCAAGAGGGAATCGAACCCCCAACCCTCGGTTTTGGAGACCGATGCTCTGCCAATTGAGCCATTGACCTGCATGTTGTTGCAAACAGTTTTACCTTTGAATTTAACTAAGAAGCTGGAAGCTTCTTAGATTTGAGAATTATTTTTTTGTTTCTTTATGTAATGTTACTTTTTTGTCCCACTTACAGTATTTATTTAACTCTAATCTTTCAGTAGTGTTCTTCTTATTCTTTGAAGTACTGTAGTTTCTTCTTTTACATTCTGTACACTCTAATTGAATATTTACTCTCACTCTTTACACCTCCACTCATCTAACGGATATTACAAATCCTCCCATAC
>JBOFYP010000080.1:0-39082 GCA_051654725.1 Cetobacterium sp. | reverse complement strand
ATTTTAGTTTCACCTCCTGTTTTTATTTTCTAAAAACATTGTAACATATTTTTCAATACAAAAAAAGATACTTTCTTCATTTTTTTGAAAAAAGTATCTTTTTTATTAAAATTTCTTATTTAGTAGCTGAGTAGTTACTGTAAAAAATTATAATAAAAAATCTCTTTCATTAAATTCTTCAAGACTATTTTTTAATCTATTTAAAAAATTTTTAAAATCATTTATTTCCCTTTCATTAAATAATCCAATAAATTTATTTTGTATTTCTGGTAGAAAACCATCAATAAAATTTATAGCTTTAAAACCATTTTCAATTAAATATAAACCTTTTTTTCTTTTATCCAAGCATTTTTTTTCAATCAAGCCCTTATCTTCTAAATTAGAAACATATTTTGTAACTAAAGATTTTTCAATTTTTCTTAGTTTTGAGATATCATATTGAGTTATTCCAGGGTTGTTGTAAATTAGTCTTAAATAGATACTTTCAGTCTTAGTAATCTCTAGTTCTGACAATAGATTTTCTAAAAGAAAATTTAATTCTTTGTCAATTGCAGAAATTAAAACAATAATACCTTCATTGTTTTTCATAAAATAATACTCCTTTAAAAATTTATTAATAAACAAATAATACTCTTTATTTATGGAAATGTAAATTAAAAGGTGAATATTTCATGGGTGAACGGTGCATCTATTATTTTTTTGAAAATAGATTATAATATAAATATATCAATCAGATGACATAATTTAGTAACATATATTTATTAAAATATTTATATATAAAAAACTAATTTGGAGGAAGTAAAATGAAAAGAATAAATTTAATGATGTTAATGGGAACTTTATTTATAGGAACATTAAGTTTTGCTGAAAGAGAAGTAAAATTTGATTATGAAAAGAATATACAAAAAAGAAATGAGATAGATTTAAACAATATAGTTAAGTATGCTGAATTAAATAAAATATCAATAGAAGAATCTGAAAAAATATATAAGCAGAAATTAGAAAAAGAGTTTAAAGAAAATGAAACAATAAGACAAGAGATGATTTTAAGTAATCTTTCAGACTAATATCTAAAATACATATTGTTTGATAATCAAATTTTTTCGTAAAAAATGTATTTTTTCCAATCAATTTATCTTGACTTTTTTCATTTTATTCTGTATATTAAATACAGAAACATAAAAAAATCAGGAGGTATATATTATGCATATAATAGATAAAGACACTTGTATTGGTTGTGGAGCTTGTGAAGGAACTTGTCCAGTATCAGCAATATCAGCTGACACTAACGGTAAATATGAAATTTCAGAATCTTGCGTTGATTGTGGAGCTTGTGCAGGAGTTTGTCCAGTATCAGCAATAACAGCTTAGTAAGTAATTAAATTTTAAAGCTTAGGTTTAAAACCTAGGCTTTATTTTTTTGTAATTTTTTGTATACTGAAAGAAAAAGGGTGATTTTATGAATTTAAATAAAAGTCAAACTGAAGCTGTCCATAGTATAGATGGACCTGTATTAATTGTAGCAGGACCTGGCTCAGGAAAAACAAGAACATTAGTTGAGAGAATGGTCTTTATGATTAAAGAAAAGAATATAAAGCCAGAAGAGATTTTAGTATCAACATTCACAGAAAGAGCAGCAAGAGAGTTATCAACTAGAATAATAAATAGGCTTAAAGAGGAAAATTTTCATTTAGAAGGTTTATACATAGGAACACTTCATTCTATTTGTTTAAGAATAATTGATGAAAATATCTTTTTATCACATTTAAAAAAAGGATATAAAGTTTTAGATAATGTAGATCAAAAATTTTTTGTGTTTTCAAAATTAAAATATTTTAAAGAGATTAAAGGTTATAAATTATTCTTTGAAAAAAAATCATATTTAAGCAGTTGGAAAATAGGAGAAACACTTATTAAATGGTTTAATAGGTTTAGTGAAGAGGGAATAGACTTGTTGGATGATAGTTTTTTATCAAAAGCATATAGATTGTATAAAAAAATGTTATTCGAAGAAAATGTGATTGATTTTTCACTTATTCAAAAAGAAGCTTACTTATTACTAAAAGATAATTCTATAGCTCTTCAAAAATTTATTCAAAAAATAAAATATATAATGATTGATGAATATCAAGACACAAATACAATCCAAGAGAAACTTATATTTCTAATTGGAGGAGAAAATAAAAATATATGTGTTGTTGGAGATGATGATCAGGGCATATACAGATTTAGGGGAGCCAGTATAAGAAATATACTTCAATTTCAGAGTAGAATAGGTGAAAAATGTAAAATAATAAAGCTCGAAATTAATTATAGATCAGAAAAAGATATTGTGAAATTTTGTAAAGAGTGGATTGGTAGTCTTTATTGGGGTGAATATCGACACTCTAAAGAGCTAATAGTACCAAAAGAAAAAGATAACGATTTGATTAATGTAGTAAAATTATCAGTTGAAGATTCTGAAACTAAATGGCAAGAACGAATAGCTAATTTTTTAATATTTATGAAAAATTCAAAAAAAATAGATGATTACAATCAGATTGCATTCTTATTTAGATCAGTTAAAAATAAGAGGATAGTTTCGTTGGCACATTATTTAGAGTATCGAGGAATTGGAGTTTATTCTCCGAGATCAAATTTATTTTTTAATAGAGATGAAATAATAGATTTGATAGGAATATATGTTTACATTATGGGAAGACCTGAAAGTAAAATGTATACAACTGAACATAAATTAGAAATATTAGATTATTACAAAAAATGTATTAACGTGATAGAGAAAAAAATGAAATCTGATGATGAATTCAAAGATGAGATAGAGAAATTAAAAAATGAGTATATTCATATAAAAGAACCTATTGGTGGATTGTTAAATTTATATTACAAAATAGTTGGTTTAAAAATATTCAAAAATATATTTAGTAAAAAAAATGAAGGTGTATTAGAAAGTAGAGAACTTTATAATTTAGGTATTTTTTCAAAAATAATCCAAAAAGCAGATAATATATCTAGAGTTACAAATATAGATGGTTTTAATATATTAAAAATAGGTGATTATTTATTTACTATGCATTTAAAATTTTTAAAACAAAATGGTGTAGACGAGTATGAGGATATAAAAGAATATGCTCCAAAAGGAGCAGTATCTTTTTTAACTATTCATCAATCGAAAGGACTAGAGTTTCCAATTGTAATAGTTGGCTCTTTAGAAAGTACACCTGAATTTGAAAGACAGGATGAAGAAGAGCTAGAAAAAAATTATATTCAAATTGATGATTTTGAACCCAATTATAGAATAAAAGATTTTGACTTTTGGAGGCTTTATTACACAGCGTTTTCTAGAGCAAAAAATTTATTAATATTAACAACTGTTGAAACAAATAAAGGAAAAAAAATAGTTCCTTCGTTGCCTTTTAAAAGAGTTTATGAACAACTTCCAGATATACTTTCTGGTGATTTAAAATTTAAAGATTTGAAAATTGAGAAAACAAATACGATACATATCAAAGAAAAATATTCATATACAGGAGATTTGTTAAAGTATAATGAATGTCCTTATAGATATCGATTAAATAAAATTTTAAATTTTGAAAGAATTAAAAGCTCAGAAAATTTTTATGGGTCATTGATACATGAAACATTAGAAGTTATAAATAAAAAAATAATAGATAAAATTAAATTAAATAGCGAAGATATTTCTAAAGAATATTTATATATATATGAAATAATGAGAAAAAGAGAAGGAATAGATTTAAGCAAAGAAATTCTAGAGATTGGATTTCAACAAATTTTAAAATATATCCAAAGTGAATTTGTAACTAGAAAATTTACAGATGTTGAAAAAAATTTATTTGTATTAAGAAAAGATTACACAATTGAAGGAACAATAGATTTGATAATAGAAGAAAATGATAATTTAAAAGTTATAGATTTTAAAACAGGAACAGATGATTTATCTGATGAAAATTTAGAAAATTATATTTCTCAAATTAAGCTCTATTGTTATTTATTATCTATGAATAGTTCTAAAAATGTTAGTGGTGGAGAAATTTACTTTATAAAAAATGATAAAAAAATTCTTGTAGATTATAACTCTGGAGTAGAAGAGGATATTTTGAAATCGTTTGATGAATTGTCTCAAAAAATATGTAATGGTAGTTTTTCTGAAAAAAGTTCATCAAAAGAAAAATGTATGAAATGTGAATTTAAAAAGCACTGTTTTGGTATAAATATGATATAATAATAATAAAAAAATTAGGTGATAAGAATGTATGTAGTGTTAAAAGAGATTGCTACATCTCAAGAGATATTAGAATTAAAAAGATTTATAGAGGAATCAGGACATGGTGCTTTAGAGATTTTAGATAACGGAATCAAAAAAATAGGTGTTATGGGGAAAAAAGGTGGATTAGGTAAGGATGATTTTAAAAAGTTTGAAATTGTCAAAGATGTTTTTAAAATAGCCAAACCTTTTAAATTTGTAAGTAGAGAGTTTAAAAATGAAGACACTGTTATCAAAATAAAAGACAGAAATATAGGTGATGGTAGTTTAGTAGTTATGGCAGGACCTTGCTCTATTGAAAATAGAGAGATGATATTAAATATCGCTAAAGTCGTTAAAGAAAATGGTGGCGAATATTTAAGGGGTGGAGCTTTTAAACCGAGAACATCTCCATATGATTTTCAAGGTTTAGGTGAAGAGGGATTAAAGTATATGAGAGAAGCATGTGATACTTATAATCTTATAATGGTAACTGAAGTTATGGATACAAGAGATATTGAATTGATAGATAAATATACAGATATATTCCAAGTTGGTGCTAGAAATATGCAAAACTTTAGCTTATTAAAAGAGCTTGGAAAAACAAATAAGCCAATCTTATTAAAAAGAGGTTTAAGTGCAACAATAAGAGAGTTTTTAATGGCAGCAGAATATATAGTTGCATTTGGAAATGAAGAAGTTATTCTTTGTGAAAGAGGAATTAGAACTTTTGAAATTGCAACAAGAAATACTGTTGATATAAATGGAATCGCTTTATTGAGAGAAAAAACACATCTACCAATAATAATAGATGCAAGTCATGGAACAGGAAAAATGTCTCTTGTCGAACCAGTGACATTAGGTTGTCTTTTAGCTGGAGCACACGGAGCAATGATTGAAGTTCATGAAACACCTTCAACAGCTTTATCAGATGCAGATCAAACTTTAGCATTTGAAGATTTTAGTATTCTTTGCAAAAAAATAAAGAAAACTTTAGAATTTAAAGAGAGTTTAAAATGTATTTAAATAAAGAGTTGTATTTTGAATTGGAAGAATTTAAAAAATTCCATTTAAAAGCTATTTATACAACTAAAACTTTAGGCGATGTTAAATCAGAGAGTGATAGAAAAAAAATAGAAAAAGAATTAAAAATTTCTAATAAAAAAATATACTCTGGATTTCAAACACACTCTGCAAACATAGTTGTAATTGAAGAAGATACTCCAGAATATTCTGAAGATACTGATGGTTTTTTAACAGATAGAAAAGATGTCGTTATCTTTACAAAATATGCAGATTGTTTGCCAATTTATTTTTACTGTAAAAAAACAGAAGCTTTTGGTTGTGTACATTCTGGATGGATTGGAAGTTTTAAAAAAATAGCTCAAAAAGCAGTAGAGATTTTACAGAATAGATATAAATCAAATTTAGAGGATATAATAGTTGGTTTAGGAATTGGAATTTCAAAAGAAAATTATGAGGTTTCAAAAGATTTTTATGAAAAATTTAAAAATGAGTTTACAATTGAAATTTTAGAAGATGTATTCTTATGTGAGGAAAAAAAATACTATTTTGACAACCAAAAATTTAATTATAATTTATTATTAAAACTTGGTTTAAAAAAAGAAAATATAATTCAAAATTCTCTATGTACATATGATGGAAATTTTCACTCTTATAGAAGAGATAAAAATGAATCAGGTAGAAATGGAGCCTATATATTTATTGACAATGATGGAAAATAGTGGTACAATAATTTGCTAATAAAATGCACATTGATTATTTCTAAACAAGGTGCCTTTAGGGGATGTTTAGTTTTGAGATCAATGGAAGAAAAAACCAAAAATTAGGAGGAATTAAAAATGGCAGTAATTACTATGAAACAATTACTTGAAGCTGGAGTTCATTTCGGACACCAAGCTAAGAGATGGAACCCTAAGATGTCTAGATACATCTTCACAGAGAGAAACGGAATTCACGTAATCGATTTACACAAATCTTTAAAGAAAATTGAGGAAGCTTATGCTGTAATGAGAGAAATCGCATCTAACGGTGGAAAAGTTCTTTTCGTAGGAACTAAAAAGCAAGCTCAAGAAGCTGTAAAGGATCAAGCTGAGAGATCAGGAATGTTCTACATCAACAACAGATGGTTAGGTGGAATGTTAACAAACTACAAAACTATCGCAACTAGAGTAGAGAGATTAAAAGAGTTAGAGAAAATGGAAGCTAATGGAACTTTAGATACAGCTTACACTAAGAAAGAGGCTGCTAACTTCAGAAAAGAATTAGTTAAATTATCTAAGAACTTATCTGGAATCAAAGATATGAAATCAGCTCCAGCTGCTATATTCGTAGTAGACGTTAAGAAAGAAACTCTAGCAGTAGTAGAAGCTGCTAAATTAGGAATCCCTGTATTCGCTATGATCGATACAAATGTAGATCCTGATTTAATAACTTACCCAATTCCTGCAAATGATGACGCTATCAGATCAGTAAAATTAATAGCTTCAGTAATGGCTAACGCTATAATCGAAGGAAACCAAGGTAAAGAAAACGCAGCAGTTGCTTCTGACGAAATCGTTGTTGAAGAAGGATCAGCTAAGTAATTAATTAATACTTGAATTTAAGGAATTGAGTGCTAGCACTCAATTCCTTGTACTATATAGATATGAAGAATTCTAAAAAAATTAGGAGGAAAAAATGGCAGAGATTACAGCAAAATTAGTAAAAGAACTAAGAGATAGAACTGGTGCTGGTATGATGGATTGTAAAAAGGCATTAGGAGAAACAAACGGAGATATCGAAAAAGCGATAGACTTACTAAGAGAGAAAGGAATAGCTAAAGCTGCTAAAAAATCTGGTAGAATAGCTGCAGAAGGTTTAATATTTGAAGGTGTTTCTGCTGACAATAAGACAGCAGTAGTATTAGAGTTCAACTCTGAGACAGACTTCGTTGCTAAAAATGAAGAGTTCAAAGCTTTAGGACAAACAATGGTAGAGATTGCTTTAAGAGCTGAAATCAATACTGTTGAAGAGTTAAAAGCTGCTGATTTAAATGGAATTACAGTTGAAACAACAATAACTAACTTAATCGCAAAAATCGGAGAGAACATGTCTCTAAGAAGATTCGATAAAGTTTCTACTGAAGGATTTGTAACTACTTACAATCACTTAGGAGGAAAATTAGGAGTTATCGTTGAAATGACTGGAGAAGCTACAGAAGCTAACGTAGTAAAAGCTAAAGATATCGCAATGCACGTAGCTGCTATGGATCCTAAATATGTGGATAGAGCTCTTGTTACTACAGATGATTTAGACAGAGAAAGAGAAATTTCTAGAAAGCAATTAGAAGCTGAAGGAAAGCCAGCTCAAATTATCGAAAAGATATTAGTTGGAAAAATGAACAAGTTCTACGAAGAGAACTGTTTAGTTGACCAAATTTTCGTAAAAGCTGAAAATAAAGAAACAGTTGCAGCATACGCAGGAGATATAAAAGTAGTTTCATTCTCTAGATACAAAGTTGGAGAAGGAATCGAAAAGGAAGAGGTAGACTTCGCAGCAGAAGTTGCAGCTCAACTTAACGCGTAATACAACAAAAAGTATAGGGGTGCGACTAAGCACCCCCTTTTTTTAAGCTAAACTAAGATAAAAGAGGAGAGTTTTGAAATGAAGCCAGTTTATAATAGAATTCTATTAAAATTAAGTGGAGAAGCTTTAATGGGAGATCAAGAATTTGGAATCTCATCAGAAACAATTACTTCATATGCTAGACAGATTAAAGAGATTGTAGAATTAGGAATCGAAGTAGGAATTGTAATCGGTGGAGGAAATATCTTTAGAGGTTTATCTGGAACTGAACAAGGTATTGATAGAGTAACTGGAGATCACATGGGTATGTTAGCAACAGTTATAAATTCATTGGCTCTTCAAAACTCAATTGAGCTATTAGGTGTACCTACAAGAGTACAAACTGCAATTGAAATTCCAAAAGTAGCAGAACCTTTTATTAAAAGAAAAGCTCAAAGACATTTAGAAAAAGGTAGAGTTGTAATATTTGGTGGAGGAACAGGAAATCCATACTTTACAACAGATACAGCAGCAGCTTTAAGAGCTATTGAAATTAATGCAGATGTTGTTATAAAAGCAACTAAAGTTGATGGAATTTATGATATGGATCCTGTTAAGTTTGCAGATGCAAAAAAATATACTGAAGTTACTTATACTGAAGTTCTAAATAAAGATTTAAGAGTTATGGATGCTACAGCAATCTCTTTATGTAGAGAAAATAACTTACCAATCGTTGTATTCGATTCAATAACAGAAGGAAATATAAAAAGAGTAGTTCTAGGTGAAAAGATTGGAACAACTGTAATAAACGGATAATTTTTAGGAGGTTAAAATGAGTGCACAAGTATTAATGAATGAATGTAAAGAAAAAATGAATAGGGCTATAGAGTCTACAAAGGCTAAATTTGCAAGTATAAGAGCAGGAAGAGCTTCTGTTTCAATGTTAGATGGAATTAAAGTTGAGCAATATGGATCTTTAATGCCATTAAATCAATTAGGATCAGTATCAGCTCCAGAAGCGAGATTACTAGTAATCGATCCTTGGGATAAATCAGTTATACCTTTAATTGAAAAAATAATAATGACTTCAAATTTAGGATTAACTCCAAATAATGATGGAAAAGTAATAAGACTTGTAATTCCTGAATTAACTGCTGACAGAAGAAAAGACTATGTAAAGTTTGCTAAATCAGAAGCGGAAAATGGAAAAGTAGCTGCTAGAAATATCAGAAAAGATATGAATAATGCTTTAAGAAAGTTAGAAAAAGATGGAGAAATAACAGAGGACGATTTAAAGAGATTTGAAGATGACGTTCAGAAGTTAACAGATGCAACTATTAAAACTATCGAAGAGTTATTATCTTTAAAAGAAAAAGAGATTACAACTGTATAGTTATAAAATTAAAGAGAGCTTTTAGCTCTCTTTTTTTGTTGATATAATATAAAAAATCAAAAATAAACTACTAATAAATAGGATTATTAACAATATATTGTTAGCAAAATTGTAATCACCAGATTCAATAGCAGAATATAGTGCTAGAGGAAGTGTTTGAGTTTTACCTGGAATATTTCCAGCTATCAAAATAGTTGCTCCAAACTCTCCAAAAGCTCTACCTGCTCCAAGAATAATTCCAGAAAAAATCTTTTTATAACTCATAGGCAGATAGATATATTTAATCATATTTAATCCAGAAACTCCTAAGCATTGAGCAGTTTCTATATAGGATTTTTCAATACTATCAAATCCAATTTTTATACTTTGATAGATAATTGGAAGTGAAACAATAATCCCAGCAATTACAGCTCCTTCAATTGAAAAAATAAATCTAAAATTAAATGTTTTATAAAAAATATTTCCTAAAAAACTATTTTTTCCTAATCCGATAATTAATATATATCCAATAACAGAAGGTGGAAGAAATATAGGTAATGTTACAAAAAATTCAAATACTGATTTTAATCTCTTTTTTTTATAAAAGAAAAAGTAGATATAGATGCTAAAAAAAGTATTGAATAAAATAGAGATAGAAACAATATATAATGAAATTTTAAGAGCACTAATCATTCCAATCGTGCTCTTTTAAAAATTTAATAAAATTTTCAGCATCAATTTTATTTTTTGTTGATTTTGATACTCCAATAGAATATTCTATCGGAGTATGATATTTTTCATTAAAAATTTCTACTACTGTTGAGTTTTTTAAAAGTTTTGTATCAGTTTTATAAACAATACCAAAATCAGCTTCACCAAGCTCTACATATGAAAGAACATTTCTCACATCTTTTCCATAAACTAAAGAATATTTATTTAAAGCTAGAGAGCTTAGAACTTCAGAAGCATATATTCCAGCAGGAACATATTTAGGGTCACCAATGGCTAAAATATTTCCATCTGAATTATTATTTTTTATTAAAGCTAAAGAGTTTTTTAAAATGACATGCTCATCAAATATGTAATTATTATTTTTTAAATCTATCATATAGTTTCGATTTGCAAGAAAAATAATATCTACATCTCCTCCTCTTTCAAGCTGTCTTTTTAATGTTCCAGAACCTCCTAAGTTTAAGATAATATCTAACTCAGGATTTGTTTTTTTATATAAAAGAATATTTTTTTCTAAATATTCTTTTAAAGAGGAAGCTCCACTAATCAATATTTCATTTGAAAAATTATATTGAAATACAATAAAAAATATAAATAAAAAAAGTTTCATAAGCTCTCCTCAACTAGTGTTATTTATTCATATGATAAAGAGTAAACAGCCCTCTTAAACTAAGTTCAGGACAATACTCATCAATTTCTTGAATTTCAGCAAAAAGTATTTTCCCAAGACCACCAGTTGCAATTATATATGGATCAGGAACAATTCTTTTAATCTCTTGAATAATATTTTTAAGTTGCCCAGCATATCCATAGAAAATACCTGCTTGTATTTGCTCAGCTGTATTTCTACCTAAAACACTTTCAGGAGTACTAAATTTAACTTTTGGAAGCTTAGCTGTATTTCCAAATAGAGCATTGATAGACATCTCTATTCCAGGCAAAATACCTCCACCAATATAAACTCCATCTTTTAGTACTTCATAAGTTGTTGCAGTCCCTAAATCAAAGATAACAAGATTTCTATCTGGATAATCAATAACTGCTTGAGTAATATCAATAATTCTATCAGCACCAAAACCATTTATTTGAAGTTCTTCAGAGAATGTAAATGGTATTTTTAAAGTTAAATCAATAACCATAGGTTCAATTTCAAAATATTTTCTTCCTAAAAATTGGAAAATTCCAATTAAATTTGGAACAACAGATGAAATAACAATTCCATTTAATTTTTTAATTTCAACACCATTGAAATCACATATGTTTTTTAAGTAAGAAAAATATTCATCCTCAGTTAGTTTTTCATTTGAAGAAACTCTAAAACTAAGTAGAACATTTCCTTCTGAATCAAGTAATCCAGTTACAATATGAGTATTTCCAATATCTACAGCTAAAAGCATGTAAGTCACCACCTAATAAATTTTATATAATCGATATTATAAACTATATTTGGAAAAATGTAAATTTTTCTCGGATAAATTATTAAAATTTCATATAATATAGTAAAGATTATTAATGAGGTGTTTACATGAAAAAATCAGTAGGGATAGTAGTAGAATATAATCCTTTTCACAATGGACATAAATATCATTGTCTGAAGGCTAAAGAGCATGGTGATATAGTTATAGCTGTAATGAGTGGAGATTACGTTCAGAGAGGAGAACCAGCACTTATAAATAAATGGGATAGAGCAGAATTAGCATTGAAAAGTGGTGTTGATATAGTTGTAGAACTTCCAGTTTTTTACTCAACACAGAGTGCAGAGATATTTTCAAGAGGAGCAGTAGGTATCTTAAATTTATTACATACAGATAAAATTGTATTTGGTTCTGAAAGTGGAAATGTTGAAAATTTAATAACTAGAGCAGAATTAGAGGAGAAAGAAGAGTTTAAAGAAGAGTTAAAATATTTTTTAAAAGAGGGGTTATCATATCCAACAGCATATTCAAACACTTTAAAAAAATTGAATATTGATACCGAGTTAAATTCAAATGATATTTTAGGTGTTGAATATATAAAAGCTTTAAAGTTTTGGAAAAGTAAAATAAATCCAATAGCAATAAAAAGAGAGAAAAGTGGATATTATTCAGAAGGTATAGAAGATGGAATCTCAAGTGCTACTGGAATTAGAAAAAAAATTGGTATTGGAGAAGAGATTAAAGATGTAGTTCCAGAAGAAACATATAAAGTTTTGAATGAAGCTATAAAAAATAATAGATTTGCAAAATTAGAAGATTTTTATTCATTAATAAAGCACAGAATTTTATTAGAAAGAGAAAATTTAAAATCTATACAAGATATAGAGGTAGGATATGAAAATAAATTATATGAAGCAGCTTTTTCTAGCTTTAATTTTGAGACTTTTTTTCAAAAGATTCAGAGCAAAAGATATACTTTAGGAAGAGTTCAAAGAATTTTAATTCATATTCTTTTAGGAATAAAGAAAGATGAAACAGAAATAAATAAAAAGAAAATTCCATATATACGAGTTTTAGGATTCACGAAAGATGGACAAAGCTATTTAAAAGAGTTGAAAAATGAAGATATAACTATTCTGACATCTTTAAAAAATGTTCAAAAAAAATTAAATGAAGATGAGTTGAAATTTTTAGAACAGAATGAAATAGCCAGTAAAATTTATGCTATGATAAATCCTTATGAAGATAGAAAAATACCAATAATAATAAAGTAGGTTGATTAAATGGAGAGAATAAAACTAACAGATGATATAATATGGATATTAAAAAAATTAAATAGTTATGGCAAAGGATATATTGTAGGAGGCTATGTAAGAGATTATCTATTGGGTATTGAACCGAAAGATTGTGATTTTTGCACAGATATAGATTATGAAATATTAAAAAAAATATTTTATAACTGCTCTCCTAAAGAAATAGGAAAGGCTTTTGGAATTATACAGATAATTTATAAAGGAAAAACTTATGAAATAGCTAAATTAAGAAAAGATATATCTTATACAACTCTTAGAAATGTAGCAGAGATAGAATTTGTAAATGATATAAATGAAGATTTAAAAAGACGTGATTTTACAATTAATTCAATAGCTTTTGATGGAAAGAGATTGATATATTCATCAAATTATTCAAAAGAAGATATAGAGAAAAAAGTTTTAAGATTTGTAGGAGATCCAGAAATTAGAATAGAAGAGGACCCTCTCAGAATTTTAAGAGGAATTAGAATAGCGGTAGATAAAAATTTAAAGATATTAAAAGAAACAGAGTTAGCTATAAAAAATAAAAAAAGTGAAATTAAAAGAATATCTATTGAGAGAATTCAAGATGAAATCTTTAAAATGCTGAAAAGTCATAACTCAAGTAAAGCATTTGAATTATTGAATGAGATTGGTTTATTTAGAGAGTTATTTAGAGAAACAGCTGATAATTTTAATTTTTTTGAAATTATCGAAAAATTGAGTAAAATTGACAAGTTAAAAAAAGAAAATTTGAATATAAAATTAGCAATTATTTTTTCAAAAACTAAAAAAGATTTATTAAAATTGAAATTAGATAATAAAAGAAAAAAATCAATTTTGAATATTATTGATAATAAAAATATAATTAAAGAGATTAATAGTAAATATATTTTGAAAAAGTATATTTCTATAATAGGATTAGAAGATTTTAAAAGTATATTATTAATAGAAGAATTAAAACGAGATGTATCTAAAATTATAAAATTATTAGAAGATATAAACTTAAAAAAAGAACCTATTTTTTTAAAAGATTTATCAATTTCAGGAAAAGACTTGATAGAATTAGGTATTTCTAATGGAAAAGATATAAAAAATATATTGGATAAAACTCATGATTTTATTTTAAAAAATCCAGAATACAACGAAAAAAATTATTTAATAAAATTGATAAAGGAGGAAAAAATTTGAAAAAAAGAATACCTTTAATGACACAAATATTTTACGGAGTAGGAGTTAGTTATGCTATAGTTGATCAAATATTTGCTCAATGGATACTATATTTTTATCTTCCACCAGAAAACTCTGGATTAAAACCATTTTTAACCCCTGTTTTAATATCATTGGCACTAGCAATATCAAGATTGGTGGATATGATATCAGACCCTGTAGTTGGATATCTATCAGATAAATTTAATAGTAGATGGGGAAGAAGAATACCATTTATAGCAGCAGGGGCAATACCATTAGGAATATCAACAGTTGCATTTTTTTACCCACCAGTATCAAGTGAAAAAGCAGCATTTTTATATCTAACAATGGTTGGATCACTGTTTTTTACTTTTTATACAATAGTAGGAGCGCCTTATAATGCCTTGATTCCAGAGATAGGAGAAAATTCAGAGGAAAGATTAAACCTTTCAACTTGGCAATCGGTATTTAGACTATTATACAGTGCTATAGCTATGATATTACCAGGAGTTTTAATTAAATTCTTTGGTAAAGGAGATACTTTAGTTGGAATAAGAGGTATGGTAATATCTTTAAGCATTTTATGTGTGCTAGGACTTTTTGTGACAGTATTATTAGTTCCAGAAAAAAAATATTCTAGACCAGTAGAAAATGTTGGAGCAATTAAAGAGATATTAAAAGAGGTTATGAAAGATAAAGATTTTAGATATTATTTATTAGGATTATTATTTTTCTTTGTAGGATTTAATTCTCTTAGAGCAATGATGAACTATTATGTAGAGGATATAATGGGTTATGGGAAAGAGACAATAACAATTGCATCAGCATTATTATTTGGAGCATCAGCATTATTTTTCTATCCTGTAAATAAATTATCAAGAAAATATGGTTATAGAAAAATAATGTTAGCCTCATTAGTAGCCTTAATAATATTAACAATATGTTTAGCACTATTAGGTAAAGTTATTCCTGTTAAGTATGGATTCTTAATATTTGGACTATTAGGAATACCAATATCAGGAGCAGCATTTATATTTCCGCCAGCTATGATGAGTGATATAAGTGAAAAAATTAGTAAAAGAATAAATAATAGAATAGAGGGTGTTTGTTTCGGAATTCAAGGTTTCTTCCTTAAAATGGCATTTTTATTATCAATTGTAACATTACCATTGATGCTAGTTTTAGGTGGGAGTGGTGAGGTAACAAAGTTTGGAATCTACTCTTCAGCAATATTCTCAGCAATATCTTTTGTAATCTCGTACGTATTTTATTTTAAATATAAAGAGTAATAGGAGGTAATGTTGAAAAAAATAGAGATTGGGGCAATTTTAATAATACTTGCCTCAATTTTCTTTTTTAGGTTAAGTACTGTAAGCCTTAAAGAGAAATTTGAGATTGGAGATACTGTTCAAATTACAGGAAGAGTAGATGCAGGAAGAGGTAAAATAGAAACTGTAAATGGAAAATATCCAATTAGTGATATATATTTTACAGTAGATAAAATTGAGGATGGCAATATCTCTTTTTTAGGAAATATAACTAAAATTACACAATTAAAATGGGGTCTTAATTATAATGTTAAATCTGAAAAGTATGTAGTTAGAGATAATTTTTTTCAGAGATTTTTTAAAAATAAAATGGAAGAAACAACAGAAAATTATTCTATAGATTTAATAAACTTTATGAAGGCAGTATTTTTAGGAGAGGGATATCTTGTAGATTCAGAAGTTAAAGAGATGTTTAAATATACAGGAACATCTCATTTGTTAGTTATATCAGGATTACATATAGGGGTTATTATATCAGGATTGTCATATATATTACTTAAATTTAAAATAGATAAGGTAAAAAGATATAGTGTTATTTTAATTTTTTTAACAATATATGTTTCTGGAATAGGGAGATCTCCCTCAGTTTTTAGAGCTTACATAATGGGGGCTATATATATTTCTGGAAATATATTATATGAAAAAGTGAATAGTAAAAAATCCTTATTTTTATCTTTTGTGATTTCACTATTTATATATCCTACTTGGATTTATTCATTAGCTTTTTGGATGTCTTATATAGCTGTTTTTTCAATAATTTTTATATATAAATTAATTCCAAAAACAAAAAAGTTTAAACAAAATTTTTTGAATGAAGCTTTCAATATAATAATTTTAAGTTTAACAATACAGATTTGCATGACACCAATTTTATATTTGTATTTTAATACAATTCCACTTTTATCTTTTATAAGTAACGTAATTTTAATTCCAATTGCATCTGCATTTGTAATGCTAGGATTCTCCACACTATTTTTATCAAATTTTTATTTAGGTTTTTTAACAATGCCACTAGTGAATTTAAATTATATTATCTTAATTGAAACAGTAAGATTTTTAAATAATATTCCATATTTGACATTAGAATTATAGATATGTTAATCTATATTGTGAGGTGATAAAATGTTTGTATTTAAAATTATAATATTGTTATTTTCTTTAGTATTACATGAAATAGCTCATGGATATACTGCTTTATTATGTGGAGATAAAACAGCAAAAAAATCAGGAAGACTATCATTGAATCCATTAAAACATTTAGATCCAATAGGAGCATTAATTCCTATTTTGATGCTATTAAGTGGTAGTAATTTTATTTTCGGTTGGGCAAAGCCTGTACCAGTTAATTATTTTGCATTTAAAAATGGTAGAGTAGGAGAGTTTTTAGTTTCAATAGCAGGTGTTGTAACAAATTATAGTTTAATGATAATTGGAGCGTTGTTAATAAGATTTGAGATAATACCGATTAATGATTTATCAATTTATTTTATAATGATAAATATGGCCTTAGGAACATTTAATCTTATGCCGATTCCACCTTTAGATGGCTCAAGAGTTGTAGCGTCGTTACTAAGTGATGAAAATAGAATAAAAATATTTACAATAGATAGTTATGGAATATTAATAATTTTAGGATTAAGCTATTTAGGGATTTTAAACAGAATAATGTCTCCTATTTATAATTTTATGATAGGAGTAATAGATTTTATAATTAGGAGTTAACTAGATGAAAACGATAGAAAAAAGTGTAAGAATAGAGTTTGAAGAAAGAAAATCAAAATTTATAGGATATGCAAAGCCGATAGCTACAAAAAAAGAAGCTGAAGATTTTATAGAGATGATAAGAGAGATGCATCCAGATGCAACACATAATTGTACAGTATACAAAGTTATAGATGATGGGCAAGAATATTTCAAAGCAGATGATGACGGAGAGCCTGGAGGAACAGCAGGAAAACCTATGGGAGAAATATTAAGCTATATGGATGTTGACAATGTTGTAGTTGTTGCTACAAGATATTTTGGTGGAATAAAATTAGGAGCAGGTGGATTAGTACGAAACTATGCTAAAACAGCAAAATTAGCAATCCTAGAAGGCAATATTATAGAATTTATAGAAAGATATGAATGTCTTTTAGATTTTTCATATGAGAAAATAAATGAAGTAGAAAGTATTTTAATAGATGGAAATGATGAATTACTAAATAAAGATTTTAATGAAAGAGTTACTTATAGAGTTAAAGTTTCTTTAGAAACATTGAAAAGATTAAAAGAGCACAAAGATATATTGGTAATAGAATGAAAAAAGCAGTTAAGAATTAATTCTTAACTGCTTTTTTTGATGGTTTTTTAAATAATAATAGTATAATTAAGGTAAGGATTACATAAACAATTTCTACAACAATTATATAATAAGGCCATTCTCCAAAATAATTTAGTGGTGAGTTAAAAGATGGCTTTCGATTAACATATAAATAGTTTGTTCCAAGTACTTTATTTATAAAGAAAACTCCAGACATAATAAGATTTATTCCTAAAAATGAAGCTGTCCAAGATTCTAGAGAAACTCTTAAATTAAAGACTTTATATTCCACAATAGCTATAAAGAGAATATAAAAATGTGTTAAAAAGAAACTAATATTAAAAAAACTAGGAAAAGTTTCTCTGACCTCAGGTGTTAAAATAGCAAATAAAGCTCCAATAGACCAGAAAAATGTAGCATATAAAAATGGCATAAATCTGAAAATAGTTCCAAAAACAGCAAAAACAAGAGTAATATTACAAAGATGTAGAGGTAAAATCTGATACCAAGCTTCACCAATCAGTTTATATCTAATAAAAAGTTCACCAAACTTTATCAAAAGTATAATTAAAGATACAACTTTTAAAAATTTTAGAGAATCAGATTCTAAATTTCTTGATTTGTTAAAAATGCTAAAATAAAGTAAAATGAAAAACAAAAAATAACCTGTAAGATAAAAAATATGTAGCTTATCAAATAATTCAAATTCCATGAAATCCTCCTAAATTATTTATGAAAACCTAAATCTGCGGGATTAATATCTCCAGAAACATGCTGTATAGTTCCACCAAGTTTTTCAAAATGTTCTCTTCTTAAAGATATTTTTTGTATTAGATTTATAGTTTTTTCATTTAATGTTATTTTATTATAGTGTCCTTTAGACCAATAATCAATAATTAGTTTACTATCACCAAAAATTTTCAAATTACTTTTCTTTATAGCGATATCTATAGCTAAATATGCTCCAATCAATTCACCGTAGTTATTAGTGCTTCCTTCAGGTGCTAAATAGTTTCCCCATTCATTTATCATATGTTCGGGCATAATATCATCAAGTAAAGAGGTACCAAATTTATCAGTAACTCGTACTTCAACACCAATTCCTCTTCCAGTACCAGCATCAAAATATATAGCTTCTTCTAGCTTTTCTTTTAATTCTTTAAATTTCTTTTTTTTATCTTCATAGATTCCACCATCATTTAACCATTCTTGAGCTTCTTTTTTTGTTTTAAAAGATTTATATCTAGCACTTTTACCCTTTGTTAAACTTTGGCATTCAGGCCAAGAAGTAACAATAGAAGAATAATTTTCTCGATCAATTATAAAAGCATAATATTTTATTGCCATAACTCTCCTCAAATATTTTTAATAATATTTTATCATAAAAATAAAAAAAATAAAAAGTAAATAAAGAAATTTTTAATTCTGCTCTCAAAAAAAGTGTTGCAAATCTAGAAAAATTATGATAAAATCTTTACGATAAATAGAAAGATTTTAGGAAGGTGACAATAATGAAAAAAGGAATACATCCTGATTACAAACTACTAACTGTTGACTGTACTTGTGGAAACAAGTTCGTAACTAGATCAACAATGAAGGCAAAGGAAGATGAGCTTAAAATAGCTGTATGTTCTAACTGCCACCCATTCTACACTGGAAAAGCTAAGTTCGTGGACGCTGCTGGAAGAGTAGAGCAATTCAACAAGAAGTTCGGATTAAAGAAGTAATAAATAAGAAAACGGGACTATGTCCTGTTTTTTTTTAAACCTAAACTAACTGGAGGTCAAAATGGCTGTAATAGAAATTAATCATCCATTAATACAACATAAATTAACAATTTTAAGAAATAAAACTACTGATACAAAATCTTTTAGAGAGAGTTTAACTGAAATTTCTAAATTAATGACTTATGAAGTGACAAAAAATTTAGTTTTAGATCAAATCGAAGTTGAAACTCCTTTAATGAAGACAACAGGATATGTTTTAGGAACAAACATCGCTGTTGTACCTATTTTGAGAGCTGGACTAGGAATGGTAGATGGAATAGTATCGTTAATTCCAACGGCTAAAATAGGACATATAGGAGTTTATAGAGATGAAGAAACTTTAGAACCAGTATATTACTATTGTAAATTACCTGTAGATGTTCAGGATAAGCAAGTAATATTGGTAGACCCAATGTTAGCAACAGGTGGATCAGCAATATATGCAATAGATTATCTTAAAAAATCAGGTGTAAAGAATATAGTATTTATGTGTTTAGTAGCTGCGCCAGAAGGAATAGCTAAAGTATTACAAACACATCCAGATGTTTCAATCTATACAGCTAAGATAGATCAAGGATTAGATTCAAATGGATATATCTACCCAGGACTAGGTGACTGCGGAGATAGAATATTTGGAACTAAATAAATAGTATTGGGGTGGGTCTTATATCCACCTTTTTTATTTTTTTTAACAAATTTTATGGAGGAGAAGATGCTTAGTGTTATAGTTCCAGCTTATAACGTTGAAAAGTATATTGAAAGATGTGTAAATTCTATTTTAAATCAAACTTTGAAAAATATCCAAATTATAATAATAGATGATGGATCTACAGATGGAACTTCTAAAATTTGTGAATCATTAGCTAAGCAAAATAAAGAGATTTATTATAAAAAAGTAAAAAACGGTGGGTGCAGTAGTGCTAGAAATCTAGGATTATTTTTAGCTAAAGGAGAATATATAGCTTTTTTAGACTCAGATGATTGGGTAGAAAAAGATATGTATGAATCTATGATTGAAGCAGCAAGAAAAGAAGATGCTGATATAGTAATTTGTGGAATAAAAAAATTAAACGAAAATAAAGAGATATTATCAGTTGTTGAAGTACCTCAAAGAGATAGTCCAGAAGATTATACTGATTGCAAAACAGAATGGTTTGCATCACCTTGTAATAAAATATATAAAAAAATATTAATTGATTCTAATAAAATAAAGTTTTTATTGAATATATACACAGGTGAAGATATGTTTTTTAATTTTATATGTTTTTTCTTTAGTCAAAAGGTTGTATCTATTAACAAAACATATTATAATTACTTTATGAATGATGCTTCGGTTTCTAATAATTATAAAAATCGAACAGATATATATTATGTAATAGATGAACTAATTAGATTTTATAAAATAAATAAAGCTTATAATCAAAATTTACATAAAATTAAAGAGTGTTTAAAATATCACGGTATAATGTATCCTTTTGATGTACTTCAAAAATTGAGTGAAAATAGAGTAGAAAATTGGAAAAGTTTTTATAAAAAAATAAAAAAAATGATAAAAGAAAATCGAGAATTTAAATATTTAGATATAAAAATATATTATTACTACAGAGTTTTAAGATTGAAAATAATGTTTTTAAAAAAATATAAAAAAATATTAGTAAGGGAATAGGGTGAGGGGATTGAAAAAAATATTAATAAAAGCATATGCACATTTTAACTTAGGAGATGACCTGTTTATAAAAATGCTTTGTGAAAGATATTCAGATACTCAATTTTATTTATATGCAACACCACAATATGAAGAGTTAAAAGGGATAGATAGTGAAAATTTAAACTTATTATCAAATAATAGTTTAGCTAAAAAAGTTCTTTTTCGTATTGGAAGAAATTTTGGAATTCCAAATATCTTAGAGGACTTCAAAGCTAGAGAACTAGATGGAGTTGTAAATATAGGCGGATCAATATTTATAGAAAATGATTTTTCTGAAGAGGATTTTAAAATTAGAGAAAGAAATTTGAAATTTGGAAAAAATTACTTTATTCTTGGAGCAAACTTTGGTCCTTATAAAACAGAAGAGTTTAAAGAGGTTTATTCAGATTTCTTTAAAAAATGCAAAGATGTTTGTTTTAGAGAAAACTATTCTTACGAACTATTTAAAGATTTAGATAATGTTAGATATGGTAATGATATTGTTTTTAACTTAAAAAAAGATTCTTTAGAAGTAGAGGATTATGTACTGTTTTCTATAGTTTTACCATCTGGAAGACCTGGGTTCAAAGGGATTGAATCAGAATATTTCAATAGACTTAAAAGTTTAATTTTAGATATTTTAAAGAATGGTAAAAAAGTTAAATTGATGTCTTTCTGTAAAGAGGAGAGAGATGAAGAAGCTATAGTAAAATTATTAAATATGATTCCAAATGAACAGCATAAAAATATAACAAAATATTTTTATAATGGAGATTTGAATGAAGCTTTAGAAATTATAAGTAAAGCAGAAAGTGTTGTTGCTACTAGATTCCATGCAATGATTCTTGGATTTGTATTAAAAAAACCAGTATTTCCAATTGCATATAGTTTAAAAATGACGAATCTTTTAGAAGATTTATCGTTTGAAGGAAATTTTGCATCTCTAGATAATTTGAAAAATTTAAGTTATGAAAAATTTAAAGAGAATATTTGTTTAACAGAAGAAAAATTATTAGAAGCATCTAAAAATGCAGAAAAACATTTTTTAAAATTAGATGAATTTCTTGGTAGATAGAGGAATTTATGAATAAAAATGAATTAAAAATAGGGACAGTATTGTCTTTATTTACAGTGATTGTAAGTTCTTTAATTCAAATTATATATACACCAATGTATATGAAATATTTAGGACCTGCAGATTATGGAATCAACTCTTTAGTTCAATCTATAATTGGATATATATCAATACTTAATTTAGGTTTAGGAAATACAATGTTAAGATATACTGTTCAATATAGAGCAGAGAATAAATTAGAAGAGGAAAAATCATTAAACGGAATGTTTTTGGTAATATATTCTGTATTGATGCTAATTGCAATATCTATTGGAATATATTTATATAGTAATATGAATGATTTTTTTGGTAAAAATTTTACTTTTGAAGAGATTGAAAAAACTAAATCAATTTTTGTAATAATGTTTTTAAATGTAGCAATATCATTTCCATTAAGTATTTTTTCTACAAATATTTCATCTAAAGAAAAATTTATATATCAAAGAAGTATAAAGTTAATAACAATTATTTTAAATCCGATTGTAGCTGTAATTTTAATGATGAATGGATTTGGACTAGTTGCAATTACAGTATCAACTGTGTTTTTCGCTTTAACTTCATATATATTTGATGTAATTTATGCTTTCAAACTAGGTATGAAGATAAAGTTTTCAAAATTTAATAAAAATATTATAAGAGAAATTTTTACATATTCATTTTTTATTTTTTTAAATGTATTGATAGATCAGATATATTGGGGAACAGATAGAGTAATTATCGGTAAATATATTGGAGTTACAGGAATAGCAGTATACTCTATAGGTGGAATATTTAATACTTTATACATGGGATTTGCATCTTCCGTTTCAGGTGTATTATTTCCTAAAATAAATAGATTAATAGTTGAAGGAAAGCATGATGAAATAAATGATATTTTTATAAAAGTGGGAAGACTTCAGTATATTTTATTAGGACTTATATCTTCTGGATTTATTCTATTTGGAAAAGATTTTATAGTGTTGTGGGTAGGAGAGAGCTATATAGAAGCTTATAAAATAGCTTTATGGATAATGATTCCACTTACAGTTCCATTAATTCAAAGTACAGGAATAGCAATAATGCAAGCAAGAAACATGCATCAATTTAGATCTATGGTATATTTTATAATAGCAATAATGAATTTAGTAATGAGTGTATTATTTGTAAAAGAATACGGAGTTATAGGGTGTGCTATAGCAACTGGAATATCTTTTGTATTGGGGCAGATAATTATTATGAATATTTATTATAAAGTTAGAATAGGTTTAGACATGATAAAATTTTGGAAAAATATAATTAAAATGTCAATTCCACTGTTGATATCAATGATGCTAGGAACTTTATTAAATATTTATTTAGTAAAAATTAGTTATTTCAATTTATTTTTAAAAGCATCAATTTATACTGCGGTTTATACAATATTACTTTTAATTATAGGATTAAATTCATATGAAAAATCATTAGTTAAAATATTTAGAAAGAACAAAAAAAGTGATGTTTAAACATCACTTTTTTTGTTTGTTACTAATTCCTCGGTTAAAAAATGTATTCCTAAGAATAAAATATACCAACCAAATACAACATAAACAGCATTATCTGTAAGAAGTGGTAAAGTTAAAATTAAAGATCCAAATAAGAAATGTAATAAACCTTTTACAATAACTAAAATTTTAACTTGAGCTTTTGTATTTTGCCAAGATGTGAATTTGTTATCTCTACCTAAAATTAAAATTAATCCTTTTAAACAAAGTAAAATACCAATATAGCTAGTAAAAAATAGCTGATTTGTAAAAGTGTTTAAAAGAATTATAGCAACAGATAAAATCTCTATAAATCCTTCAGCTAAAACTAGACCCCAATGAAAATAAGGATTTTTACGATTCGTAGTAGAATAAAAAAGATGATATATTCCATTTAACAGTAAAATCGTGCTTAAAATATATTCAACGTTATCGTTGAAAAATGCCATATTACTTATACCTAAAGCTCCAATTAAAACATAAAAAATTCCTAATCCCAAAAAAAATGATTTTAAATTTGCCTTCATAATTAAGTTCTCCCTTTAAAGAATAGTTATTGATGAAATTATATCAGAGTTTAGATTACACTTCAATCAAAAAAAAACTTCACATAAATCCAATAGATTGATATAATAGTAAAAAAAAGTTTGTCTAGGAGGGACACGGATGTTTTCTAAAAATATACAGAATTTAAAAACATCTCCAGTGAGAGAATTAATACCATTTTCAAAAAAAGCTAAAGAAGCAGGAATTAATATAATACATTTAAATATAGGACAACCTGATTTAGAAACTCCAAAAGAGTTTTTTGAAGCGATTGAAAATTTTGATCAAGAGACAATAGCATACTCTGATTCTTCAGGAAGAAAAGAATTACTAGAGTCTATAAAAAAATATTATGAAAATTTAGGAATGAATTATACTGAAGAAGAGATTCTTATAACAGCAGGTGGAAGTGAAGCATTATTATTCACACTAATGACAATTTTTAATTCTGGAGATGAAGTCTTAATACCAGAGCCATATTATGCTAACTATAACAGTTTCTTTGCAATGTTGGGAATAAAAGTTATTGGAATTCCAACTGAATTTGAAGATAATTTTAAATTACCTAAAAAAGAAGTTATAGAAAAATTAGTTACAGAAAAAACAAGAGCAATAATGTTTTCAAATCCAGGAAATCCAACAGGATCGGTTTATTCTAAAGATGAATTACTTATGCTTAATGATATTTCGAAAGAAAAAAATCTATTTTTAATTAGTGATGAAGTTTATAGAGAGTTTATATATGATGGAAAAGATACTGTAAGTTGTGGAACATTTAACGATAATCTAGAAAGAATAATAATAATAGATTCAATATCAAAAAGATTCTCAACTTGTGGTGCTAGAGTGGGAACAATTTTAAATAAAAATAAAGAGTTTATGAGCTATATTTTAAAGCTATGTCAATCAAGACTTTCAATCTCAACTTTAGATATGGTTGGAGCAGAAGCTTTATATAGATGTAAAGACAAAGAGTATTACGAAGCTGTAAATAAAAAGTATATGGCTAGAAGAGATTTTCTATTTGATGGATTAAAAAAGATAGAAGGTGTTCATTTAAATAAACCAGAAGGGGCTTTTTACTGTATAGTAGAGCTACCAGTAAAAGATGCAACTGAATTTTCAAAGTGGCTTTTAGGAGAGTTTTCTTATGGAAATTCAACAGTTATGCTAACTCCTGCAAAAGGTTTCTATCAAAGAGAAGAGTTAGGAGTAAATAAAGTTAGAATATCTTACGCTCTTGATTTAGATATTTTAGAAAAAGCTATAAAAATTATAGAATTAGGATTAAAAAAATATAATAGTTAATTAAAAAATGCTTGGTAAATAAAAACCAAGCATTTTCTTTTAAATTTTACTTTTTTAACAATAATTCTCGAAACTCTTTAGCAGTCATTCTATTAGTACTAACAGATTTTTCTATTTTAGTATTTATAGAAACTTTAGGAGAATATAGAGAATTAGTTAAGGAGTTTATGTGGGTAATAGCAACAGCAATAGCATCTGCAGCATCATCTGGTTTAGGAATTTCATCAAGTTTTAATATTTTTTGAACCATTAACTGAACTTGTTTTTTATCTGCTTTACCATATCCAGTAATTCCCATTTTAACTTGAAGAGGAGTGTAACTTTCAATTTTTAAATTTTTACGTCTTCCAGCTAAAATAATAACTCCTCTAGCTTGTCCAACACTAATGATTGTTTTATTATTCTTAAAAAAGAAAAGCTCTTCAACAGCCATAAATTCAGGAGAGTAAATATCTATAATCTCTTCTAATTCATCAAAGATTTGAAGAAGTCGATCCTCCATTAAAAGATTTTTATCTGTAAAAATACAACCATATTTTATTAATTGTATCTTATTTTCTTTATAGTCTACAATAGAATAACCAACAATTGCTGTACCAGGGTCAATACCTAAAATTCTCAAAAAAATCACCTCACATTAGTTTAGCATGTGAAAAGAAAAAAAACTAGTACATGTACATAAGCTATAAAAATTATGGTATAATAAAAACAAAATTATTATTTATAGGAGAGAGAAATGATTCTAAAGAGAGCTGTTGCAGCACAATTAATAGAGGAATTAAAAAAACAGAATAAAAAAGTAGTATTTACAAATGGTTGTTTTGATATTTTGCATGTGGGGCATTTAACATATTTAAATGAAGCTAAAAGACAAGGTGATATTTTAATTGTTGGAGTAAACTCAGATTCATCTGTAAAAAGATTGAAAGGAGAATCTAGGCCAATAAATGGTGAAATAGATAGAGCTGAAATGCTTGTCGGATTAAAAGCTGTAGATTATACAGTTATATTTGAAGAGGATACACCTTGCGAGTTATTAGATGATTTAAAACCATCTATTCATGTTAAAGGTGGAGATTATACTAAAGATGACCTTCCAGAAACAAAAATTGTTGAAAAAAATGGAGGAGAGGTAAGAATTTTAGGTTTTGTTGAAGGGAAATCTACAACAAATATAGTTAATAAGATTCAAGGATAGGTGAATATTTATGAAAAAGATATTAAAATTTGAAGAAATAGATATATTAGCTAAAAAATTAGCTAATTATGTTTCTGAAAACACAGTAGTCGCATTAATAGGTGATTTAGGAACAGGAAAAACAACTTTTACAAAAAGCTTTGCAAAAGAGTTAGGGATAAAAGAAAATTTAAAAAGTCCAACATTTAATTATGTTTTAGAATACTTAGATGGAAGATTACCACTTTATCATTTTGATGTATATAGATTGGGAAGTCCAGAAGAGATTTATGAAATTGGTTATGAAGACTATATTAATAATGATGGTGTAGCTTTGATTGAATGGGCAAACATAATAGAGAGTGAGTTACCTAAAAAATATATAAGATTAAAATTTGAATATTCTTTAGAAAATGATAATTTTGATGTTAGAGCAATTGATTTAGAATATATAGGAAATAAAGAAGAGGAAGAGGAGCTGTTGAAATATGTTGATTTTAGCAATTGATACATCTACAAATATAGGAACAGTAGCACTATATGATGATAAAAAAGGTTTAGTTGGTGAAATAACTTTAAATGTAAAACAAAATCATTCAGCAATAACAATGACTACAATAGACAGTTTATTTAAATTGAGTTCAGTTGATAAAAGTTCAGTTGATAAAATAGCTGTAAGCACTGGACCAGGTTCTTTTACAGGTATAAGAATAGGAGTAGGTTTAGCTAAAGGTTTAGCGTATGCATTGAAAAAACCAATAGCAGGAATAAATGAGTTGGATTTATTAGCTCAAATATACACAGGAGATAAAACTGTTGTATCGATGCTTGATGCTAGAAAAGAAAGAGTTTTCTCTGGAGTATATAAAAAGAGAGGAAACGATTTTATTTTAGAAGGTGAATATATGGCAGAAGAGTTGGAAAATATACTTAATAATATAGTTGAGCCAACTGTTTTTGTTGGAGATGGAGCCATAGTTTATGAAGATATAATAAAAAATAGGTTAAATGAAAATGCAATTTTTATTAAAAAATCATTAAATGTTTCTAGAGCATCTTTATTAGCTGAATTAGCAGTCCATAAAGAAGATAATCTATTTACACTTGAACCATATTATGTAACAAAATCACAAGCTGAAAGAGAGAAAGAAGCAAAATAAAAAAGGAAATATATAGAAAACGTTCTATAAATAGATATGAAATTAGAATTGACAAATTAGAGTTCTCTGTGTTAAAGTAAAAATGTATTTATTAAGGAATATTTTCCATATTAAGGAGGCAAAAAATGGGAAAGGTTTTAAGTTTAAATAATTCAAATTTTAAAAACGAAGTAACAGAATCAAAAGGAATCGTTTTAGTTGACTTTTGGGCTGATTGGTGTGGACCTTGTAAAATGTTAGCTCCTATATTAGAGGAGTTATCAGGTGAAACAACAGCTAAGATTTGTAAAATAGATGTAGATGAAAGTGGAGATTTAGCTGGTGACTACGGAATTAGAAGTATTCCAACAATGATTATTTTTAAAGATGGAGTTAAAGTGGACCAAATTGTAGGTTTAAGACAAAAATCAGAACTTTTAGAAAAATTGAATTCTTATTAAAATAATAAATAAAAAGGTTGCTACTGGCAACCTTTTTTGTTTTATGGTATAATTACTGAATATAAATGGAACAATGGGAGGGCTGATGAAAAGTAAAATCTATTTGATTTTAGCTTTAATGGTTGTAGGTTTTGGTAGCTTAAAAGCTCAAAATCAAGAAATTGAAGATATTCAGAATGAAGTTGATATAGATTTAAATTCCAATACAATGACTTCTACTGATGGAGTTAATGTAAGATATGGGTCATTAAAATTAAAAGCTTTTGAAGTTAAAGTAGATAGAGAAAACAATAAAGCTTATATTCCTGGAGAATTTTTTCTAGAAGTTGATGAACCAACTGGAAAATTAAAAATAGAATCATCAAATGGAGAGTTCCAGACAGAAGAAAATACAGGAAACTTTGGAAAAAGTTTTGGATATTTAGAAGTTGGACAAGTAACTGGAGCAGAAAAACCAAATGATAGAATATATTTTGGTGGAGATAAAACAGAGTACTTAAACGGGAAAACTTATTTAAGAGATGCCTGGTTTACAACCGATCCAAAAATTATAGAAAATAGAAATCCTTCTGAAGCAGGGTATCATTTACAATCAGATACTATAGTGATAGAAGCGGATAAACAAGTAACATTTAGAAATACAAATTTATTTATCGGAAAAACAGATATAATACCATTTTCTTTGCCTTGGTATAGATTTAATATAAGACAGGGTTCTGAAGTTCCATTGTTCCCAAGTTGGGGTTCAGAGGATGATTATGGATGGTTTATAACTTCTGGAGTTTTATGGGGCGATAAAGAGAGTAAGTATAAAGGTGGAATTTCACCAAAATTTGGAGATAGAATAGGTCTTTTAATTGGAAGAATGGAACATTGGTATGACTTAGGAACTTATGGAAGTGGACAATTAAATGTAAACGATTGGCTTGTACATAAAAAAGCAGATGAAGATGAAGTTGAAAGAAATTTTGATAGATGGGATGCTAATTATAATCATAGCTATTCAGGAGAATATGGGTTCTTAAATCTAAATTATCAAAATTCAACATATAATATGATTCCAACTTTAGATGATGGAATTGACAACTATTTTGGTAGTGGAAATAACCCAGAGTGGGAATATGTAGATGACGTTCCTAATAAAGGTGGAAATTTAGGTTTTTATAACTTAGATACAGAACTAGCAAATTTAGGAACCAATAAAGATATAACATTTAAAGCGAATTTAAACTTAGTTTCAGATAAAGATACTTATGGAGTTATAGTTGCAGAACAATTAGATGACATGGACTACGGAGCATCAGCAGACTATGATTTAAGTAGTGATGTAGCTATTCAAAAAGAAAATGATAGATATTCTATGGGAGCATACTATAATTATCTTTATGATATGGATCCAGGTTCTACAAAAAATGATTTACAATCTAGAGCAGAGAATTTTGGCTTTAATTTTAATGATAAAGAAAATAAATTTTTTATCTCTTATGATGATAAAACTGGAGATAAGTTTAGAGAGTTAAATTCTTGGGAAAGAGACCCTAATTTTAGTAAACTAAACAGAAAAGGTTTCTATGGAATAGAGTTTGACTACACTCCTTGGACAGTTTCACAATATGATATATATGATAGTAAAAATTTGAAAAGTTCATTAGGAGAGTACCATCTATACAAAGATGTATTCTATAAAGTTGGATATGACTATAATGAGTTTGAACACGAATTGAGTCTTGAAAATGATCCATTTAGAAAAGAAGCACTCGTTAGATCTAAGACAAATAATTATAGAGATATTCAATATAATAGGTATGAAAATATAATTTATAATAGAACTATTCAAAATCGTGCTTATGTAGACTTTACTCGAGATAATATTAAATTTACAGTAGCGGGTGGAAATACAAAAGAGGAGATTTGGGATAGAGAAGGAATTTATAGCTATAGCGATTTTAATGATCCTACAAATAGAGATACATATAGAGTTTATATCAATGAATCTGATTTCTATGAAATTGGTTTATCAAATGAAAAACTTTCATTAGGAACTCTAGGAGATTTAGAATTATATGGAAATCTTAGATTTGATCAATATGATAAAGGCTATAATGATATTACGGATAGAGAATTATCAACAGAAGATAAATCAACTAGAATTAGAACTGGATTTGCTTATGACACAACTTTATTTGATAACAGTGACAATAGAGATAGAAATACAGATTTAGTTTTAAACAATAGATTGACATATATGTATCAAGATTATTCGTATGATTCAGATTCAAAAATGACAAGTGATAAAAGAATGTTCCACAAAGAAAATGTAAATGAAGTTTCAGACACATTAGTATTTGATTTGGGAAATACTCAAACTATTTATACTGTAGATTATAAAGATGTAAAGAGAGCGAGTAATGATAATAAAAAAGCTGAAGTTATAAATCAAAAATTAGAATTCTTAATTGATGATGAAAATAGTTTTGGATTAGATTATGGTTTAAATAAAAGATATACTGATTTTAATACAGAAAAAGAAAATCATAATGATTTAACATTTGAAAATTATGGAGCAAATTATAGATATTCTAATAATAATTTCTATTATAAAAATCGTAGAATAGATTCTAGTATTTGGAAAATTGAAGATGTTGAAAATGCAGAAGAAAGAATTAGAGAAAATGTATATGGATATACTCGTGATTTTGGTAAAAATAAGTTAAACTTAGAATTTATTGAAGGAAAAGATGAAAGAATAGAAGATACCTTCGAAGTTATAAATACTAAAAACAAAACATATTCAGCTTCGTATTCTGTAGGTGGAGATGTAGAACATATATACAAAGCGACCTACGAAGATTATAAAAACGCAGGCGAATGGAATAAATATTTAGATAGATATAACTCAGATATAATTTATCTTTCATATACATATAAAGATAAAAGATTTACTGATGAAGAGCTAATTTCTTATGCCGCTTCAGAATACAAAAAAACACCAGATCAGTTATCTCAAGTTGAAATAGATAGAATTAGACAAGTTTTAGAAGATAGAGAAAATTCTAGAGTTAGAAGATTTAATTTAAGTAGAATTGTAGATGATAGAACATATTTCGGAGATTATAAAAGAGGCTTCAATACATCTCTTATGATGCAAAGAAATGATAAAAGATACGAAGAAACTGGAGATTATTTACAATCTTTAGAAGAGCTAGAAGGAAGATTATTCTATTCATACAATAGAATAGGTCTTGGTTATATTTATAATCAAAAATCTAATTACACATCACCTTATGCAGTAGATATAAAAAATGCTGGATGGAAAGACACAGAAAGAGAGCATGAGTTTAGTTTAAATGCTAAAGTTGGTAAACCAAGTGAAGGATGGAGAACAAAAGCGTATGTTAAATTCTATGACCAATTATCTGGGGATTCTGGAGAAAATGGAAGAAGTGCATTTGATGGATTTGGTGTTGAAGTTGGAAAAGAGTTTGGGTACTATGAATGGGCTGTAGCTTATGAAAGAGATTATTCATACAGAACTAAAGATTATGAGTGGAGCATGGCACTTCAGTTTAGATTGTTAACATTCCCAGATAGTAATATATTTGGATTTGGAGCATCAACTGATAAAGATAAAAAAACATCCCCTGATACATATCTATTCAATGGAATTAAGATAGAGGATTTAGAGGAGTAATTATAATATAATAGAAAAAAGAGGAGAAAAACATGAGAGTAATATTACCTAGTGGAGATATAAAAGAATTTGAAAATAGTGTGAATATGTTTGAGATTGCAAAATCAATTAGTAACTCATTAGCTAAAAAAGCTGTTGGAGCAAGAATAGATGGTAAAGAAGTAGATATGAGCTATGTATTAGATAGAGATGCTAATATTGAAATAATAACTCCAGAAACTGAGGCTGGAGAAGAGATAATTAAACATTCAACTGCTCACTTATTAGCACAAGCAGTTATAAGATTATTCCCAGGAACAAAAGTAGCAATAGGACCATCAATAGATAATGGTTTTTATTATGACTTTGATCCAGAAAATCAATTTACAGATGAAGATATCCAAAATATTGAAACTGAAATGAAAAAAATTGTAAAAGAAAATATAAAAGTTGAAAGAATTGAAATGGTTAGAGAAGAAGCTATTGAACATTTCAAAAATTTAGGTGAAACTTACAAAGTAGAAATTATAGAAAGTATCCCAGCTAATGAGATGTTAACTTTCTATAAGCAAGGTGATTTTATTGACCTATGTAGAGGACCACACGTACCTTCAACATCTTATTTAAAAGCATTTAAATTAAAATCAGTTGCAGGAGCTTATTGGAGAGGTGATTCTAATAACAAGATGTTACAAAGAATTTACGGATTTGCATTCTCAACTGAGCATCAATTAAAAGCACATTTAAAGTTTTTAGAAGAAGCAGAAAAAAGAGATCATAGAAGATTAGGTAAAGAGTTAGAGCTATTCTTTACAAGTGATTTTGGTCCAGGATTCCCGTTCTTTTTACCAAATGGAATGAAAATGAGAAATGTTTTAACTGATTTATGGAGAAGAGAACATGAAAAAGCTGGATATGAAATGATTCAGACTCCAATTATGTTAAACAAAGAGTTATGGGAAACATCAGGTCATTGGATGAACTATAGAGAAAATATGTATACATCAGAAATTGATGATACAGAGTTTGCAATAAAACCTATGAACTGCCCTGGAGGAGTTTTAGTATATAAGCATGGAATGCATTCTTATAAAGATTTACCAATAAGAGCTGGAGAGTTAGGAATAGTTCATAGACATGAGTTCTCTGGAGCACTTCATGGACTTATGAGAGTTAGAAACTTTACTCAAGATGACGCACATATATTTATGACACCTGAGCAAATTGAAGATGAAATAATTGGAGTAGTAAACTTAATAGATAAGTTCTATAGAGGTTTATTTGGATTTGAATATTCAATTGAATTATCTACAAGACCAGAAAAAGCTATAGGTTCTCAAGAGATTTGGGATAAAGCTGAATCAGCTTTAGAAGGTGCTTTAAAGAAGTTAGGAAGAGATTACAAATTAAATCCAGGAGATGGAGCTTTCTATGGTCCAAAGCTTGATTTTAAAATAAAAGATGCAATTGGAAGAACTTGGCAATGTGGAACTATTCAATTAGATTTCAACTTACCAGAAAGATTTGATGTATCTTATGTAGGAGAAGATGGAGAAAAGCATAGACCAGTAATGATTCATAGAGTTGTTTATGGTTCGTTAGAAAGATTTATGGGAATATTAATAGAGCACTATGCAGGAGCTTTCCCAACTTGGTTAGCACCATGCCAAGTTAAAGTATTAACAATAAATGATGAAGTAATTCCTTATGCAAAAGAGTTAGTAGCTATATTAAAATCAGAGGGAATAAGAGTTGAAATTGATACTAGAGCTGAATCTATAGGTTATAAAATAAGAGAAGCAAATGGAAAATATAAAATACCAGTTCAATTAATAATTGGTAAAAATGAAGTAGAAAATAGAGAAGTAAATATCAGAAGAATTGGTTCTCAAAACCAAGAATCTATGTCGTTAGAAAACTTTGTGGCTATGATAAAAGAAGAAGCAGCACCAAAATTTAATAACTAATCAAAGTATTTGAGCAGGATTTTTTCCTGCTCTTTTCTATATTCAAAGAAAAAAGGAGATGAGATGGGAGTTAGATATAGTAAAATTGAAAATAAAAATAAAAGAGAAATCGTTTTGTTAAAAGGGTTACCATGTAAATACGGGAAATGTAAATTCTGTAATTATATAGAGGACAATTCAATAGATTTAGAAGAGATAGATAAAGTTAATGAAGATGCTCTAAAAGAGGTAACAGGAGAATTTCATGCTTTAGAAGTTATAAATTCAGGATCAGTTTTTGAATTACCAGAATCTACTTTAAAAAGAATAAAAGATGTTGTATTAGAAAAAAACATAAAATTAATATATTTTGAAATTTATTATGGATACAAAAATAGATTAAAAGAGATACAAGATTATTTTGATGGAATAGAGATTAGATTTAGAATGGGAATGGAAACTTTTGATAATGAATTTAGAATTAATTCATATGGAAAAAACTTTAATGTCGGGATTAAAGAGTTAGAAGAGTTAAGTTTGAAGTTGTACTCAATATGTCTTTTAATATGTGTTAAGGGGCAAACAAAAGAGATGATTAAAAATGATATTGAACTAGGTTTGAAATATTTTAAAAGTATAACAATAAATATATTTATTAATAATGGAACAATTGTTGAAAGAGATGAAGAGCTAGTAAAGTGGTTTGTTGAAGAATATTCATATTTACAAGAGGATTCGAGAGTAGAGTTGTTAATAGATAATAAAGATTTGGGAGTTTTTGAGCAGTAATATAATACTGTTAAAATAAATAGAAGTAAATAAAAATCAAAAATGAGGTGGGTTTTATGAAAGTAGTTATTGCAATTGATTCATTTAAAGGAAGTTTAAGTTCTTTTGAATTAGGAGAAGCTATACATGAAGGAATAAAAAATGTTTATTCAAATGTGGAGGTTTTAAAAGTACCAATAGCTGATGGTGGAGAGGGAACAGTATCATCTTTAGTAGAGGGAACAAATGGAAAATTTATAAAGGTAGTTGTTAATAATCCTCTTATGGAGAAAATAGAAGCAACTTATGGAATAATGGGAGATGGTACAGCTGTAATAGAGATGGCAGAAGCATCAGGGTTACCGTTAATTCCAGCTGAGAAAAGAAATCCTATGAAAACAACAACTTATGGAACTGGAGAGATAATCAAAGATGCAATTTTAAAAGGGTGTCGTGAATTTATAATAGGTCTTGGAGGAAGTGCAACAAATGATGCAGGACTTGGAATGTTACAAGCTTTAGGATTTAAATTCTTAGATGAAAATAAAAAAGAGTTAGGATTTGGTGGTGAAATTTTATCTAAAGTTAAATTTATAGATTCAACAAATAAACTTAAAGAGTTAAATGAATGCAAAATATTAGTAGCTTGTGATGTAGATAATCCATTCTATGGTTCAAGAGGGGCAGCAGAGATTTATTCAAGACAAAAAGGTGCTACTGAAGAGATGGTAGTAGAATTGGATAATGGATTAAAAAATTTAGCAGAAGTTATAAAATTAGAGATGAATACAGATATATCTAACTTATCAGGAGCAGGAGCAGCTGGTGGATTAGGTGGAGGAATCGTAGCATTTTTAAATGGAAAACTTTGTCCAGGAATAGATATGATTTTAGAAAAAGTTGAATTAGAAAAAAAATTAGTAGGTGCAGATTTTGTAATAACAGGAGAGGGAAGATTAGACCATCAAACAGCTATGGGGAAAGCTCCAGTAGGAGTTTCAAAAGTTGCTAAAAAGTTTAATATACCTGTTATAGCTTTAGCTGGAGGATTAACTGATGATGCTATTAAAACTCATGAAAAAGGAATAGATAGTTTCTTCTCAATAATAAATTATCCAATTACATTAGAGGATGCAATGAAAAAAGAGATAGCATATAAATTTGTAAAAAGTAATTCAGAAGAGATATTTAGATTAATAAAAGTTTGTGAAGAGAAGTATTCAAAATAATCGGGAGGAACAAAAATGACAGCACTTGGGGCAGTATTAGGCTTATTAATAGCAATAATTTTAATTATTAGGAAAGCAAATCCAGCATATAGTTTAATATTAGGGGCAATATTAGGAGGATTAATTGGTGGAGTATCACTTTCTGAAACTGTAAATTTAATGATAAGTGGAGTAAAAGATGTAACTCCAGCAATTGTTAGAATTTTAACAGCAGGAATATTAGCAGGGATTTTAATAAAAACAGAAGCAGCAACAAAAATTGCTGAAACAATAATAGATACATTAGGTGAAAAAAGAGCTATTTTAGCATTAGCACTATCAGCTCTTATATTAACGTCAATTGGAGTTTTCGTAGATGTTGCAGTAATAACTGTTTCACCGATAGCTTTAGCAATAGCTAGAAAGCTTAAATTATCAAAGATGTCAATGCTGTTAGCAATGATAGGTGGAGGGAAATGTGGAAATATAATTTCTCCTAATCCAAATACAATTTCAGCAGCAGAAAATTTTGGAGCATCATTATCATCAGTAATGTGGGTTAATATAGTACCAGCACTAATTGGTTTAATAGCAACAATTTTAATTTCAACTCTTTTAATAGATAAAGGAGAAAGAGTTTTAGAGTTAGAGAATATAGAAGAAAAATCAGATTTACCAAGTTTTTTTGGAAGTATAATTGGACCAGTTGTAACAATAGTGCTTTTATCATTAAGACCATTAGCAGGAATAAGTATAGACCCTTTAATTGCTTTACCTGTAGGAGGACTTGTAGGAATAGTAGTGATGGGAAAAACCTCTAAATTGAAAGAATCTATGGAGTATGGATTACAGAAAATGTCGGGAGTTGCAATACTTTTAGTAGGAACAGGAACTGTTGCAGGAATAATCAAAAATTCAACATTAAAAGATGTTATTTTATCAGTACTAGAAAAAGCTAATATTAATGAGCAATTGATAGCACCAATAGCAGGAGCATTAATGTCAGGAGCAACAGCATCAACAACAGCAGGGGCAACAATAGCTTCAGCTACATTCTCAGGAGCTATTTTAGCTGCAGGAGTAAGTGCTGTTTGGGGAGCTGCAATGGTTAATTCAGGTTCAACAGTTTTAGACCACTTACCACATGGATCATTCTTCCATAGTACTTGTGGAGCGAGTAGCATGAGTTTAGAAGAGAGATTAAAACTTATCCCATATGAATCAGCGATAGGATTTGTAATAGCTTTATCATCATTCTTAACATATTTAGTAATAGGTTAAAAAAAAGTTGGAGATTTTTCTCCAACTTTTTAAATTTCAATATCTTCTCTAAAAATTTCTTTAACTTCTCCAGGAGACATTCCTTCAAGAGTTAAATTTCCAAAAGTTACCCTTTTTAAATAAGTCACTTTATTTTTAACTGCTTTAAGCATTTTTTTTACTTGATGATACTTTCCTTCTGTAATAGTTAAATAGATACTTTTAGGTGAAATATATTGTACCTTACTAGGAAGAGAAGTATAGTCAGTATCTAGCTTAACTCCTGTTTCTAAGGATAAAATATCCTCTTCATAAATTTCTCTATCAAGTTCTACATAATATGTTTTTTCCATATTTCTATCAGGATGAGCCATTGCATGATTTAAATCCCCGTCACTTGTAAAGAGCAATAATCCTTCTGTATCTTTATCTAATCTTCCAACAGGAGAAACAGCATTTTTATTGATATATTCAGGTAATAATTCAGCAATAGTTTTTTTATTTGCATCTTCCATAGCGGTTATATATCCAGCGATTTTATACATAATATAGTACTTTAACTCTTTTTTTTGAGGAGTTACACCATCAAAAGTTACAGTGTCTACATTCCATTCCACTTCAGTAGCATCATTAAGTTCAACTAATCCATTTACAGTAACTCTGCCTTCAGCAACAGCATTTTTAATTTTACGCCTACTTGCAACACCACATTCTACTAAATATTTTTCTAATCTTAATTTCAATTTCAACCTCACCAATTTTATTTTCTAATATAAGATGTTAACATATTTATCATAATTTTGCAAAACGAGCTATATTTTTTTAAAAAAATATGATAATTTATAAAAGAGTTTATAATGAAAAAATAGGAGGAAATATGAGTTTTTTAATAGAAAAATTTTTAGAATATGTAAAAATAGATACAACATCAAATTCAAAAAGTAAAACATGTCCAAGTACAGAGATTCAATTTAATCTAGCTAAAGTAATAGTTAAAGATTTAGAAAATATTGGTTTAGTAGATATCTCTTTAGATGAAAATGGGTATATAATGGGAACATTACCATCAAATACAGAAAAAAATATTCCAACAATAGGATTCGTAGCACATATGGATACAGCTCCATCTTTTAATGGAACTAATGTAAAACCAAATATAGTGAAAAATTACGATGGAAATGATATTTTATTAAATAAAGATTTAAATATAATTATGAGTACAAAAGATTTTCCAGAATTAAAAAAATATATAAATCAAGATTTGATAATAACTGATGGAACAACACTTCTAGGAGCAGATGATAAAGCTGGAATAGTTGAAATAATGACAGCTTTAAAATACTTGAGTGAAAACCCTTCAATAGAACATGGAGAAATTAAAGTAGGAATAACTCCAGATGAAGAGATTGGTAGAGGAGCTAACTTATTTGATGTTGAAAAGTTTGGAGCTCAATTTGCATATACAGTAGATGGTGGAGAGATAGGAGAGTTAGAATTTGAAAACTTCAATGCTGCATCAGCAAATATAGTTATAAAAGGAAGAGATATTCACCCAGGAGCATCAAAAAATAAGATGATAAATTCAATGCAACTAGCTATGGAGCTTAATTCACTGCTTCCATCTAATGAAAGACCAGAATATACTGATGGATATGAAGGATTCTTTTTATTAACTAATTTTAAAGGCACGATTGAATACACAGAGATAGATTATATAATAAGAGATCATTCAACAGAGAAGTTTTTAGAGAAAAAAGAATTAATGATTAATGCAATCAAATATTTAGAAATAAAATATCCAGATGCAAAATTAAGTTTAAACTTATCAGATAGCTATTACAATATGAGAGAGATGATTGAACCAGTTTATCATATAGTAGAATTAGCAAAAAAAGCGATGCTACAAGTTGGAGTGAAACCGATTATAAAACCAATAAGAGGTGGAACAGATGGAGCAAGATTATCATTTAAAGGTTTACCTTGTCCAAATATATTTACAGGTGGACATAATTTTCATGGAAAATTTGAATTTATACCAATTCAATCAATGGAAAAATCAGTAGAAGTTATATT
>JBOFYP010000079.1:0-11432 GCA_051654725.1 Cetobacterium sp. | reverse complement strand
ATATTATCATTATTTAAATATTGGTCTAAAAAAGAGAAAAACTCCTCTTCTTTTAAAGAATCTAGCTTTTTAGGAGTTAAAACGGTTATATCTTTAAATTTTTCAATACAACTTAAAAATCCATTTAAACGAGTATTTCCTAAATTATATCCCTCATTAAAATCAAGAACCAAAACTTCACCTTTTCGTCCGATGAATTTACTTAAAAGCTCACCTGCAACACGTCCTAGTCTATTATAATCAGGAGCAACATGGAAGATAGCATTCTTATTTTGTTCAACCATATCGAAAGTTCCAACGAGAATATTTTTACTATTTGCAGCCTGAATTATTTCGTCGGTAGTTTCATTATGTATATTGCTGAATACAACCCCTTTTACAAATTCAGAATCGAGTGCTTTTAAAATATGATATTTTTGTAGTTCAATACGCTTTTCCAAATTGAATTCAGCTTCGATAACGTTGATGCTAACTTTAAATTTATTGTTGTTTGTAGATTTTTTAAAACTTTCGAATCCTTTTACCACTTCTTTTGTATAGTTTTCAACTAAAGAGTCAAAAATAAATACTTCTAAAATTGCTGGTTTTTTTAAAGCCAAAAACTTAGCATTACTATCTTCACTATATCCCATATCTTTTGCTGCTTTTAATATCATCTCTTTTGTAGCTTCAGTTATTTTACCATTGTTAAAAGCTCTTGAAACTGTCGCATTAGAGATGTTTAAAGCTTTTGCAATATCTCTTTGTGTAACCATGAATAATCCCCCAAATACTTTTTGTGAATATTATAACATTATTTAAAAGTATTGTTATACTCAAAAAGTAACCAGAATAGGTTAAAAAATACCCTAAGTATAAATTTGAAATATATAAAAAAACCATTATACTAGTATTGTAAATGAAATGTAAACGGTTACAATGACATATTAAAAGTGGAGAGAGGAATGAAAGATAAGTTAAATTTTTGGGTAAAAAAAGATTTTGATGCAATGCTTGGTGTGTTTTTTGACGGATTTTCAAAGGTTATTGTTGCGATAGGAATACTTGTAGGAACAATGGGCTTTCAGAAAGAGTTTATAAAAACTACTCTTTTTCCAGGAATAGCTATGACAGTCTTTCTATTCAATCTATACTTTTGGTACAATGGAAGAAGATTACAGAAAAAAGATTTTACTAAAAATATAACAGCATTACCAACAGGGATAATTGTTACAAAGATGTTTTTATGGATATATGGGGTTATGCTACCAGTATACTTGAAAACAAAAGATCCAATTATAACTTGGAAAGTAGCGGTTGTGGCAAATATATTCTCAGGAATAGTATTTATTTTCTTAGGACCACTTGGTAAAAAGATAGAAAAAATAGTACCTAAGGTAGCTATGTTTGGTACTCTTGCTGGAATATCAATTGTATTCTTAGGGTTACCAATAATTGTAAAAGTTTTAGGTTATGGCGGTATAGGATTAGCTGTATTGATGATATTTTTATACTTATATTTTGGAAACTATAAAGGAAAGATACCTCAAAGTTGCTTATTAATTGGGGCGGGAACAGGATTGGCTTGGGCCTCGGGAAACATGAGTTTAAGTAACCTAACAGAGGGTGTCAGTGATTTGGGAATATTTTTACCAAAGATTTACCCAGATGTATTTTCAGGAGCTATGAGTGAGATAAAGATAGTACTACCTCAAATTATAGCGTTTTCAATAATGGATATATTCACAACACTTATGGGAATAGAGCAAGCAAAAGAGGTAAAGAATGATTTCAATACAAATGAAGTGCTTGTTGCAAGTGGAGTTTTAAATATAATCGGAGGATTTTTAGGAAATCCATTTTCATGTGGAGTTTACTGGGGACATAACTCTTGGAATAGTATAGGAGCAAGAACAGGTTACTCTTTAGGTGTTGGAACTATATACCTTTTAGTAGGAACATTCTACTTGGGCGGAGTTATAATTGGAGTTGTACCAATACTTGCAGTTATACCATTCTTACTATTTATATCATTAAAATCAGTAGAGCAATCATTTAAAGTTATAGATAGTAAATACTATCCAGCAATGGCAGTTGCTATAATCGTAGGTGTAAATGATATGTTGGTTTCAAAGTTAGGTGACAATTTAAAATCATCAACAGATTACTTAGGACATTTCTACTTGGCAAAAGGAAGTATCTTTTTGAGTTTAATACTCTCAAGTGCAACATACTATATAATTAAAAATGACTATAAAAAAGTTGGAATGACACTCCTATTTGGAGCCGTACTTTCTTCTATTGGATTGATACACAGTGAAGGATTAGGTATTTTACCTAACAAAACATTCTTCTTTAGTTACTTAATTTGTGGAATAATATTTTATATAAAGGAGGCATTATCTAATGCTAGGGATTAAAGGGAGAGGACCTTGGTGGAGTAAAGGAGATGGAGATGCACTTATTGGTGTGTTTGCAGATGGATTCTCAAAGGTTATAGCAGCAACTGCTATAATGACTTACACAATAAAGGTACCAGAAATGATTATTTACAAATACATATTACCATCTATTGGACTTACAATATTTGGATTAAACTTACTATTTACTATTTATGCTAGATACTTAAACCATAAAGAGGGTAGAGATACAAACGTAGCACTTCCAACAGGATTACATGCTACAAGAGTATTCACTTGGCTATTTGCAATCATGTTACCTGTTTATATAGGAACAGGAGATGGAGTTTTAGCTTGGAAAGTTGGAGTAGTTGCAAACTTAATATCTTCAGTTATTTTCATAATAACAGGATATGCATCTGATTGGTTACAAAAAACAATACCAGCACCAGCACTATTTGGAACACTAGCTGGAGGAGCGGTTGCGTTTTTAGGAGTAAACATTTTAAGTAAGATGTTCAATTCACCAATAGTTGCATTCGTAGCACTATTTGCTCTACTAGTTCCGTATATGGCTAAAATGGAAACTAAGATTCCAGGACCAGTTATATCAATAATTTTAGGAACAGTTGCAGCTTGGGTAATGGGAGTAAAAAATGTAGCGGGATTAAAAGCTAGTATGGCTAATGCAACATTCCAATTACCAAAAATGACACTAGATGTTTTCTCATTCGATTATGGAATTTTAACACCATATTTAGCAATAATACTTATATTCACAATTCATGGAGCTATAAATTCACTTATGGGAATAAAGCAAGCTCATGAAGTAAATGATAATGTAGATGCAAAAAACAGTATTCTAGTTATAGGACTAGTTAATATAATCAGTTGTCTTTTTGGAAACCCGTTCCCTCTTGGAGTTTTCTGGGGACACAATACTTGGAAAGAGCTTAAAGCTGGTTCTGGCTACTCACTAGCGGTTGGAGCAATCTATGCAGTGCTTTGTTTCTCTGGACTAGTTGCAATCGTAAATGGTTTAGTGCCAGCAGAAGCTACACTACCTATGTTGTTATTCATAGCTTTATCAAGTACAACACAGGTATTTAATGTAACAAATGTAAAATATTACGGAGTTTTAACGCTAACAATAGTACTTTCTCTAATGGAGGTAATGTTAAGTAAAGTGATGGGTGCTGTAAAAGCAGCAGCTAAGATTGTAGGTGGACCAGTTCCGACTTTAGAAGCACTTCAAAAAGGTGGAGTAGATTCGTTTGGATACTTCTATTTAGGAAATGGAGCTTTATTTATCAGTATCATCTGGGCAAGTATCGTTATATATATAATAGATAAAGATTGGAAAAAAGCAACAATAGCCTCAGCGGTTGGAGCATTATTTACATTCTTCGGAATGATACACAGTGCAAATCCAGGGGTTATGATGAATATGCCACTTGTTATCTGTTACTTAGTTCTAGGAGCTATCATGACTATGTTTAATTTTAAGGGAGGATGTAATGAGTAATTTAATAAAATTTCCATTTCCAGTGGAAGAGGTAAAAGTATCAACAATGTTTCAAAATGAGGAAGAGTTAAAAACTTATACATACAACACAATACACTGTGATAAAATACAAGAAGCTTACGGACATCAAGTAAACTTCCCAACAATACCAGAAGATAGACCTTACTTATATGCAATGTATGTAATGTCAATGGATGGAAAAATTTGTTATGGAGATTCAGTTCATGGACCATATATCGCAGCTGCGAATATGTTAGATAGAAGAGCTGGAGATGCTGATTTCTGGATGCTAAGTTTAACTAGAGCACTTGCTGATGGAGTATTAAAAGGTGCAAACACAATAATGAGAGAACCAAAGCATACAGCTCACGTATTCGACCAAAAATTAGTTGATGCTAGAGTAGCGAAAGGATTACCAGCTGTTCCAACTCACGTTATCGTAAGTTTAAATGGACAGGATATCCCGTTTGATCATAGAGTATTCAACGAAGAAGAGGTTCCAGTTATATTAATAACTTCTCCAGAGGGAGCAGAGTATATTAAAAATAATGGTGGAGATAAGAATAAATATGTATTCTTAACAGAGGATTCTATTGTTGATGAGAACAGCTTTAAAGCTGATGAGGTTCCAGTTATATCTGCTGGATCAGGATTAAAAATGAACAACAAAAAGATAATGGAGATGTTAAGAAAAGGTGGAATGAGAACACTTACAATCGAATCTCCTGTTTATACTCACGTATTATTAATGGAAGAGATGTTAGATGAGATGTGGCTAAACTATTCAATGGTTTATTCTGGAGGAGCTGGAAGAAGTTTAGGAGAAAACATGCCTGGATTTACACCAACAAATCACCCACATGCTAAGATATTAACACTTCAAACAACGTCAGCATCATTCTTATACATAAGATACAAGATGTTCCACGGAATTGAAGCACCAATATTAGATATGAAATAAGAGTAAATTGAAAGAGGCGAAAACCTCTTTCTTTTTTTACCTATTTTTTAGAAGGTGTTGTAGATTTTCGAACTATTAAAGATGGTAAAATTTCAAAGTTACCAGAGTAAAAGTATCTATTTTCAGCGATTTGATCAAGTAGAACTCGAAATCCCTTCTCAACAATATCTTTTATAGGTTGATTCACACTTGTGATTTTCAAAATTTGAGACATAATAGTGTTATCAAAACTAGCTACTTTTGTATCTTTTGGAACCTCAACTCCTCTAAACTGAAGCTCTTTTATCAACTCATATCCAATTGAATCATTTGTTGTGAAAAATCCATCTGGATAGTGATTTAAACTGTCTAAAAATTGCTTTATGTAATTTTTTATTTCAAAGCTTGAAAGGTTTTTTTTTGGAATGAAAGAACACATATTATCTTCAATCATGAATCCATGCTCATAAAGTTCACTCTGTAATCCAATATATTTCTCATCATTTTCAGGTCCGATATAGCCTAGGTCTGTACAATTTAACTCTATAAAATGTTTTGCAACTAAAGAGCCTCCATATTTATGGTCTGTAGATATACTATTACTTTCGGGAAACTGATTTGTAAGAGTTATATGTGGAATATTTCTATTTTTTAGATAGTTTATATTATCTATAGAGGTTGCAACTAGTATTATTCCATCTACATTTCTAGTTATAAAGTTATTTATATTTTTAAATTCAACTTCTGGCTTATTTTCAGAATTATGCAAAATAATATTATAACCATTTTGAGTCGCTATTTTTTCTAATTCGTTTAGAATTTCACAAAAATATGGATTTGTTAAATCTGGAACCGAGATTCCAATTAAAGAAGAGTTACTTTTTTTTAAAGATTGTGCAGCTAAGTTAGGCTGATAGTTTAGCTCTTTGATACAGCTTCGGACAACTCTAACTTTTTCTTTATCAACACTTTCGGGTGAATTTAAAACTCTAGAGACTGTGGCAAGTGAAACACGAGCACACTCTGCTACCATTTTCATAGTAATTTTCATCTATCTCTCCTATCAATTATATAATATAAACTATTATACAACATTTTCATCTATATCATAATTTTATTTAAAAAATGTTCGTTTTCTGATTTTTTAGAATTAAAATAGAATAAAAAATAAAAAAAACGTTGACAAAAAAGACTTTAAATATTATACTCATTTTATTGAAAACGTTTTCAAAAAATTGAAAATATTTTCAAAGAAAATAAAAAAGAGATAGGAGCTGAAAATAATGAGAAAAATACTTACACTTTCAATGGGACTATTTGCCTTAGTTTTTATAGGAGAGAGAACACTAGCAGTTGAAACAACAACAGATGAGGATACAACTATTGTTAAAAAAGCTGATGAAACAGGGGCAAAAAAGAAAAGTGAAAATGAGATTAGATTTTTTGAGTTAGAAAATGAATTAAAAGCTCTAAAAGAGGAAAATGTATCATTGAGAGCTGGAAAAGCTCCAAAAGAGATGAAAATAACAGGTTTCGTAGGAACTAAAGTTGAGATAGAGGAATTATCAGGAGATGTAAACGAAGGAAAAGTTAAATTCGTGCTTTCTGAAGGAAGTTTAAAGCATAAAGATTATGATAACTGGTCTTTATTCTATCATGTAGCAAAAGAGCAATATTTCAAATCAAAGATGTGGGATAGAAGTGGTAGTCCACAAAACACTATTGTAGAGATAGTTCCAAGATATCAAACATCATTCGCTAATGATAAAGGTTTAGGAGCTTTTGAACTTATATATACATCTGAGAGTATAGATAATAGAGATGCTGTAAAATTAAAGCCATCAGCTTATTATAAAATAAATGATAAAATAGCTTTCAACTACTACACATTAGTAGGAAGAGAGTTTAAAGGTGGATATGATGATTATGAGATGTTAGAGATGGAGCCAGGATTAAGCTATAAGTTTAATGACAATACAGGTGCTGGATTTAACTACTTTATCAAATGGGGACAAACATCAAACGATAAATTTAGCGAAAGAGAGAGATTCTTTAAACCGTATATCTGGAGAAACTTCTCAACTGCAGGTTTAGGAGCTTCACTTTGGGCAGAGATTGGTCCATATAAAAATAATGATGGAGCTAGAGAGAACAATACAAAGGTTGGAATATCTGCTAATAAATCTTTAACAGAATCTTTAAAAGCAATTGGAGAGGTTAGTTATAAGAGACAAGAGAAAAAGAAATCAGATGAAAAAATCGATATAACTCTAGTTATGTTAGGGTTACAATATAGTTTCTAAAAATAGAAAAGGTTGACCAAAATATAATGGTCAACCTTTTTTCTTATACTTTAATCTTTTCAGAGATTTTTTCATAATCCTCTAAAGAGGCTACAACATATTTAAATCCGATAACGATAAGAGGGATATTTATGAAAACCATGATTAGGTTTGTCAAATCACTAATAACCCAGATATTATCAAGTTCTAATCCCGACCAAACACACATAACACCAAAAGGTATAAAAACTAGTGATGAGATTAATCTCATAACATTTAAGAAAATCTTTTTTCTAGAAATCTCTGTAGCTGAAACCTCTATGAAAGAGATCATTCCTAAAATTGTTGAGAATGCAAACATTCCATAGCATAGAGAAACTACAAACTGAATAGGAACCTCTATTATATCAGGAGATAAAACTTTAAGTGATGTTATAAAGTATCCTAACTTATCACTTCTTAAAGTCATAAAATCGAACCCGTCTAAGTTCCATACATTCGCTATAACAACTAAGAACCCAGATATTGTACATATCACAAAAGTATCTACAAAAACACCAAAAGATTGAATAAATCCTTGCTCTACAGGATGTTTTGCATCAGCTGCAGCTGCAGCCATAGTAACTGTTCCTTGACCAGCTTCATTTGACATAAGCCCTCTTTTGATACCTTGTTGAAGAGCAATTCCAACTGCTCCACCAAATATTGCACTCGGATTGAAAGCTTCACCAAACACAGATATAAAGAAGAAAGGTACTTTATCAAGATTTAATACTATTAGGAAAGCAGCAATTAAGAAATATGCCACTGCCATAAATGGAACTATATAATCAGTAACAGCAGTAACTCTTTTGATGCCACCAAAGATTATAAACGTTGTAAATATAATTATAGATAAACCTATTATTATATAGACATTATCAGTTCTAGCATATGTTTCTCCAGTTACTAAACTAACGACAGAACCAAATGCTGTAAACATATGGAAAACTTGAGATGGTAGAGTAAATAGTGCATAGAAGATATATGCAGCTGCGATAAAGAATCCAACAAATTTACTATTTTTAAGTAATCTTCTACCATAGTAAGCTATTCCACCGACATAGTCTTCGCCATTTTTCTCTTTGAAAATTTGAGACAGAGTTGCCTCGACAAAACAAGTTGCCATTCCAAATGCAGCACTAACCCACATCCAGAAAAGTGCTCCAGGTCCACCAGTAAGAATAGCACCAGTAACACCCATAATATTTCCAGGACCTATCCTAGTTGCACTACTTAAAAGAAATGCAGCAAGAGGAGAGATTCCAACACCTGATTCGTGCTTCTTTTTTAAAATTTCGACACTTCTTTTAAAATATCTAATTTGAACAAATTTTAATTTCAATGTAAAATAGATTCCACATCCCATTAGCAGTAAAATAGCGAGAGAGAACTCTCCAATTATTGGAATACTTTTGTAAAATTCAAAATTTCTAGGAAACTCCCAGAAAAAATCTGTTACAGGTCCTAAAAAACTAAAAATATCATTAACTCTGTTTAAATACATATCAACACCCCTTAATATTTGATAAAAAAAACCTACCAAATTAATTTTGGTAGGTTTGTAATAGGTCATAAAAATAACTATATATTAATTTTGTCAAAACTCCACTGAGCTGCTATTTTTGCTAGCACCTCTACCTAAATTATTTTCAAATTTTATTAATATTAACATTTTTAAAATTTTATTACAAGTTTTTTTTTAAAAATGATTTTAGAGTTGACTTTTAAAACAAAAAGTGTTAATATCAATACAGATTAAACGATTAACAAAGGAGAAGTGATGAGAGTAACTATAAAAGATATAGCTAAAAAATTGAATATATCAACTGCTGCTGTATCTAAAGCTCTGAATAATCTCCCAGGTGTGAGTGATGAGTTAAGAGAAACAGTTAGAGAAACAGCAAAAAGTTTAGGATATACGCCAAACTTAGTAGCAAAAAACCTTGTACAAAAACGTACAAATAAAATTGCTCTATTCATATTGAGTAGAAAGATAGAAGATACTAGATTTTCATTTTTAGATAATGAGATTTTCAGATATTTGATACAAGAATCACATAAGATAGATTATAACATCTTGGTTTTCTCTGTAAATGATACAGATGAGAAAAAAAACTATCTAGACCTATGCTTATCAGAGAATGTAGCAGGAGCTATAATTCTAGGATTGAAGTTGGATGATCCACAGATAGATGAGCTAAGAGAAAATAATAAGTTCCCAGTTGTCGTGTTTGATACAAAAATTGGTGGATTTATGAACTCTGTTAAAACAGACAATGAATCAGGGGTAACTGAGGTAACAGAGTATTTAAAAGAGATGAACCATAAAAATGTTGGTGTTATTACAGGACATTTTAAAGCTCAGGTTTCTGTTGAAAGACTATATACATTCACAGAGAATATGATAGGAAAAAAGATAGAGGTTTTCGAAGGGGATTTTTCGAAAGAGAGTGGATATAATGGAGCTAAAAAGCTATATTCTGAAGGAGTGACTGCAATATTCGCTTTTAGCGATTTAATGGCACTTGGGGCTTTAGAGTATTTCAATGAGATTGGTGTAAAAGTTCCAGAGGAGATATCAATAGTAGGCTTTGATGATATTCCAGTAGGTGAAATACTAAAACCATCTTTAAGTACAGTAGCACACAATAAAAAAGAGATTGCTCATAGGATGTTAACTATTATTACAAATAACTCTTATGGTGAAAATATAAAGATAAAACCAGTGCTAATAAAAAGGGATTCAGTTAAAAAACTGTAATCCCTGAAAAAATAGATATTTACTTAAACGTTTAACCAAAATTTAAAAATTCGGTCTGAGTTCTGGAGGGGAAGATGAAGTTTAAAAAGATTTTACTGATGCTAATCACTTTGATGTTCGTAAGTTGTGGAGAAAAAGCCGCAGACGGAAGTAAAAAAGTAGAGTTATCAGTTGCAGTATGGGGAAGTTCACCAGAGGAAACAGCTCTTGTTGATAAACAGATAGCTATGTTTGAAGAGGCTTATCCGAATATCAAAGTTGTAAAAGAGGTTGTAACAGGTGATTATAATCAAGTATTACAAACTAATATAGCAGCAAGAATTGAATCAGATGTATTCTATATGGATTCAGCTGTAGCTCCTATGTATATAGAGAAAAAAGCGATTTTACCTCTAGATGAGTATTTAGATGCTGAAGATTTAAAAGATTTCAACGAAAATCTTTTAGATGGATTTAAAGAGGATGGAAAAATTTATGGATTACCAAAAGATTACAACCCTCTAGTGCTTGCATACAATAAAGAGATGTTCGCTGCTGCTGGTGCAGAGGTTCCAACGAATTGGGAAGAGTGGACTGAAACTTTCGAAAAATTGAAAATTGCAGGAGCTGAAGGAAAGTTAGGACCTAACTTTATGTACCCTATGTCTGGCGTAACTGCTGGAGAGAGAGTTGCAAGTTACATTCTTCAAAATGGTGGAGATGTATTCGATAACGAAAAAGGTATTGTAACATTCAATCTTGAAGAAGCTGTTGGAGGTTTAAAATACTTCTACGAGCTTATCAGAAAAGGATATGTAAGAGAGCCAAGATCTATGGGAGAGGGTTGGAACGGTGACGCTTTCGCTCGTGGAAAAAGTGCTATGACGATAGAGGGTGGATGGATGATTCCATTCTTAAGTACAGCAGCTCCTAACCTAGATTACGGATTAACAAAGATTCCAGCTGGAAAACAAGAGGGAAGTATGCTTTTCTCTGTAGCGTATTCTATGGGTAGAAATTGTAAAAACAAGGCTGAAGCTGTAGATTTTATTAGGTTTATGACAAGTGCAGAAGCTCAACAGATTATGATTGAGAGCGGGCTTGGATTACCAACTAGAAAATCTTTAAATGATGAGTTCATAAAGTTACATCCTAAAAAATCAGCAATGATTGAGATGACACCATTTGGAAGAGCATTTAACTTTGGTAGAAAAGGATTAAAAGTTGCAAATGAACTTGGTAAAGCAAACGAGATTATCTACATAGATTATGTAAATGGTAAGTTTGATACTGATATTCAAAAAACATTAGATATTTATGCTGAAAAAGCAAAATAGAGCGAGGGGACTATGATAGATAAAAAGTGTGATAAATTTTATGGATGGCTGTTTATATTACCAGTGTTCATTTTAGCAGTTGTATTTTTCTGCTTACCAGCAACGATGTCATTAATTCTTTCATTTAAAGAGTATTCACTTCTTGATAGCGAAGGGATGATGTCAGCTCCTTGGGTTGGATTGAAAAA
>JBOFYP010000078.1:0-17422 GCA_051654725.1 Cetobacterium sp. | reverse complement strand
AGGAAAAGTCCCAGGATTGGCAGTAATACAAGCTGGTGATAATTTAGCATCTAAAATTTATGTAAACTCTAAAATAAAGCAATGTGCTGAAGTAGGTATTGATTCTAAAAATTATATTTTACCTTTAGATGTAACCGAACTAGAGCTCTTAAATACAATAGAGAAATTAAATAAAGATGATTCAGTTAATGGTATATTAGTACAATTACCATTACCAAGTCACATAAATACACCTAAAATTATAGAAGCGATTGATATATCTAAAGATGTAGATGGATTTAAGCCAGAAAATTTAGGTAAAGTTGTTTTAGGTGATGATACAGCATTAATATCTTGTACTCCAGCAGGAATTTTAAGATTATTCAGAGAGTATGAGATAAATTTAGAGGGTAAAGATGTTGTTGTTATAGGTAGAAGTAATATTGTAGGAAAACCCATGACAGCACTTTTAATAAATGAAGGAGCAACTGTAACAGTTTGTAACAGTAAAACAAAAAATCTTTCAGAAAAAACAAAAACAGCAGATGTAATAATTGTTGCAATAGGAAAAGCAAACTTCTTAAAGGGGAATATGGTAAAAGATGGAGCTATTGTAATAGATGTAGGTATAAATAGAGATGATAACAATAAAATTTGTGGAGATGTAGATTTTGAATCTCTAAAAGATAAAGTATCATATATAACACCTGTACCAGGTGGAGTAGGTCCTATGACTATAGCTATGTTATTAAGCAACACATTAAAAGCATTTAAAATTGGAAAAAGAAAATAGGGGAGAATTTAGAATGATTAAAAAAGAGTTTTATATTGTGGATAAAAGGATACTACCAAATTCAATACAGAGTGTTATTAAAGTAAATGAAATAGTTCAAACAGAAAAAATTTCAAAATATGAAGCTATAAAGAGAGTTGGAATAAGTAGAAGTACATATTATAAATACAAAGATTATATTAAACCTTTCTTTGAAGGTGGAAAAGAGAAAGTATTTAGTATATATCTATCATTAGAAGATAAACCAGGTATTTTAGCAAGAGTTTTAGATATAATAGCTGGAGAGCAAATGAATATACTAACAATTGTTCAAAATATTGCAATTGATGGAATAAGTAGAGTTACTATTTCTATTCAAACAACAGAAAATTTACTTAGAAAAATAGAAGAGATGTTAGAGAAAATAAGCACTCTAGATTTAGTTAAAGAGTTAAGAGTGATTGGAAGTAACTAGGAGGAAAAATGAAGTTGGATTTAGAAAATATAAAAAAATTAGCTAAAAGTATTGATGAGCATAATTTATCAGAAATTAGTGTAGAGATAAATGGAACAAAATTAGTAATGAAAAAAGAAGAAGTAAAAAATACAGTTGTAGAACAAAAAATAAAATATGTAGAAGAAGCAGATAAAACTAATTCTGATTTGATTGAGCTATCAAGTGAAGAATCTGTAGAAGAGGTAGAAGGATTAGAAATTTTATCACCTATGGTTGGAACATATTATTCAGCTCCATCACCAGATTCGGATGCTTTTGTAAAGCTAGGGGATAAAATAGAAGTGGGAGATACTATTTGTATAGTAGAAGCTATGAAAATGATGAATGAAGTAAGATCAACTGTAGCAGGAACTATTGTATCTGTAAAAGCAGAAACAGGAAAAAATGTAAAAAAAGGTGAAATATTATTTTTAGTAAAATAGAGGAAAGCATAAGCTTTCCTTTTTCTTCTTTGAAAGTACAGTATGTTGTTTTTTATGGAGAATTATGGTAGAATATATTTATATTTAATTAAGAAATAAGGAAGGTGTATTTTAGAGTTGGACACGTATCGTGATATTATTATATTGGTTGTATTAATTTTGTTATCTGGTTTTTTTTCAGCCTCAGAAACAGCATTAACATCTTTTAAAACAACAGATTTAGAAGATGTTGAAAAATCAAATAAAAAAACAGCACATTTATTAAAGAAGTGGTTGAAGAGCCCTAATGAGATATTAACAGGAATGTTATTAGGAAATAATATAGTAAATATTTTAGGGTCATCTATTGCAACTGCTTTAGCAATCAACGTAATGGGTAATTCACCAAGAAGTTTAGCTATTGTAACAGCAGTTATGACAGTCTTAATTCTTATTTTTGGAGAAATAACACCTAAAATAATGGCAAAAAATAATGCTAAATATTTTTCAAAATTAGTTATAGCACCAATTTATTATTTTGGTGTACTAATGAAACCACTTGTAAAAATTCTTATGTGGACATCTATACTAATAGGAAGAATATTAGGTGTAGAAGTAAAAACAGAAAATATAATGTTTACAGAAGAGGATTTAATATCATTTGTAAATGTTGGAGAAGCTGAAGGAATTATAGAAGAAGAAGAAAAAGAGATGATTCATTCTATTGTTGGCTTGGGTGAAACGAATGCAAAAGAGATTATGACACCTAGAACTTCAATGTTTGCTGTAGAAGGAAATAAAACTTTAGATGATATTTGGGAAGAGATGATAGAAGCAGGTTTCTCTAGAATACCAGTTTATGAAGAAACAATAGATAATATAATAGGTGTTTTATACACAAAAGATGTTTTAAAATATTTAAAATCAAATAGCACAAATACTCAAGTAAAAGAGTTGCTAAGAGAAGTTTATTATGTACCAGAAACAAAATCTATTATAGAGATACTTCAAGAATTTAAAAGCAAAAAAGTTCATATAGCTTTAGTTTTAGATGAATATGGAGGAATAGGTGGAGTTTTAACAATAGAGGATTTATTAGAAGAGATTGTTGGAGAGATTCGTGATGAATTTGATCATGAAGAAGAAGAAACAATAAAAGAGATAGAGTTTAATAGATATGAAGTAGATGCAATGTTAGATATAGAAACTATAAATAAAAATTTAGTAATAGAGCTTCCTATTTCTGAAGATTATGAAAGCTTAGGTGGTTTGTTGATGTCTGAGTTAGGTAAAATTCCATCAATAGGTGATATAGTACAATTTGAAGATGTAAAATTAATTGTACTTGAAGTAGAGAAAATGAGAGTATCTAAAGTAGAAATACAAAGAGAGGATTAATAATGAAAAGAGTAAAAGCCAGTTTTTATAGTGGTTTAATTGCAATATTACCAATAGTTATAACAGTCTATATATTTAACTGGATTTTTCAAATTTTATTAAATTTATTACAAGATTCTTTTGTAACTGTAGCTATTAGAACTTTAGTCAACCAAGCTGGACTAGGAAAAGAACAGGATTTACATTTTTATACACAAATTCTTATAAATGTATTGTCTTTTGTTAGCTTGATTATTATATTGGTTATAATAGGAACTGCCATGAGAATATTTTTATTTAAAAAATTAGGAAGTTTTTTAAATAATTTATTGGTTAAAATTCCTCTTTTTAGTCAAATATACAGTACTATAACTCAAATTATATCTTTATTTGCATCAGACAGACAAAAATCATATCAAAAAGTAGTTACATTTGAATATCCAAAAGAAGGTATCTATAGTATAGGATTTATGACGTCAGACAGCAATCACTTAGTTCAAGATATGACAGGAGAAGAGATGTGTAATGTTTTTTTACCAACATCTCCAAATCCAACATCTGGAATGTTTATAGTATTAAAAAAATCAGAAGTTAAAGTATTGGATATTAAAGTAGATGATGCAATAAAGCTTATAATTTCTGGTGGAGTAATATTGCCACCCAAAAAATAAAAGGGAGTAGAACAAGATGTTAAAATATCTTTTTTTAGTTTTTATATTAGTTGGTTGTAGCAATGAAGAAATATCAAAGCAAAAAGAATATTTTGAAACAAAAGATGAAAAACATTTGTTAGTTAAAGCTGCAAATCTTTATTCATTAGGTAAAAAAAATGAAGCATTATTAATTTATGATAGCATATTGAAAATTAATAATAAAAATTTAAATGCGTTAAGAGAGAAAGCTATAATTGAAGCTCAGATTGGAAATTTTAATAATACTGAAAAGGATTTACTTAAAGTTCTAAGTATAAATTCGAAGGATAGTTTAGTTTTAAAAAATTTGGCATATTTGAACTTTAATAAAAAAAATTATAAAAAAAGTTTTGAATATTTAAATAGAATACCAAATGAAGAAAAAAGTGATGAAGATTATTTTATATGTGGATATATAGAGTTTATAAATAAAAATTATAAAGAGTCTCTAAATTATTACGAAAAAATAGAAAATGAAAAAATCTTTAATGATGTAGTTTTTTTTGAATCATATCTAGATAATTTAAAAAAAATAAAAAATGTAAAAGACTTTTCGCTATTAAAAATAGAAAAAAAAGTAATAAATAGTAGACTAAATACAATTAAACTTTCTCAATATTATAGTCAATTTTTAAAGAGAGATGATTTAGCTGAAAAAATATTAAAAAATTATTTAACTTTAAATAGAATAGATGATGAAGTAGTAAATGAATTAATAAAATTATACTATAAAAATGGAGATAAAGAAAAAGTAAAAAAAGCTTCAAATTTAATTTCAAAAGATTATAGATAATTATAAAATAAAATTATAACAGAGTAATATTTAGGAGGAAACAAATGGATTTAAAAAAGTATGTAGCATTAGTAGAGGATTATCCAAAGCCAGGAATAAAATTTAGAGATATAACACCTTTAATGGGAAATGGTGAAGCTTATAGATATGCAACAGATAAAGTTGTAGAATTTGCAAAGGATCATAATATAGATTTAGTAGTTGGACCAGAAGCAAGAGGATTTATATTTGGATGTCCTGTTTCTTATGCATTAGGTGTTGGATTTGCTCCAGTTAGAAAACCAGGAAAATTACCAAGAGAAGTTATTGAATACGCTTACGATTTAGAGTATGGTTCAAATGTTTTATGTATGCATAAAGATTCTATCAAACCTGGACAAAGAGTTTTAATAGTAGATGATTTACTAGCTACAGGTGGAACGATAGAAGCTACAATAAAGCTAATTGAAGAATTAGGTGGAGTAGTTGCTGGATTAGCATTTTTAATTGAACTAGAAGACTTAAACGGTAGAGAAAAGTTAGGAGTATATCCGACACTAGCTTTAATGAAGTATTAATAACTTTAAGGCGGCACAAAGTTGTGTCGCCTTATTTGTATAATCTTATCAGAAAGGAGTTATTTTATGAAATATTGGCAAGAGATAGAAAGCGAACTAGATAAGAATAATTTAAAAGTAGATAGAGAAAAAATTAAAATGGCTTTCTTTTTTGCTGAAGAATGTCATGTTGGTCAATATAGAAAATCAGGAGATAGTTATATAATTCATCCAGTAGAAGTAACTAAAATATTGATAGATATGAAAATGGATACAGATGGGATAGTTGCAGGTATACTTCATGATATAGTAGAGGACACATTAATAACTATAGCTGATATAAAATATAATTTTGGAGATAAAGTTGCTCATTTAGTTGATGGAGTTACAAAATTAGATAATTTACCAAATGGAACAAAAAATCAAGATGAAAATATAAGAAAAATGATAATAGCAATGGCAAAAGATGTAAGGGTTATTATCATAAAATTAGCTGATAGACTTCATAATATGAGAACTTTAAAGTTTATGCCACCTGAAAAACAAAAAAGAATAGCAAATGAAACGCTATCTATTTTTGCTCCCTTAGCTCATAGATTAGGAATAGCTAAAATAAAATGGGAACTAGAAGACATGTCTTTATATTACTTAGAGCCAGAAAAATATAAAGATATAAAAGCATTGATTGATGAAAAAAAAGATGAACGAAAAAAATATCTTTCAGAGATAGTAGATAATATAAATAGATTATTAATAGAAGTTCAAATTGAAGGAAAAGTAAAAGGGAGATTCAAGCATTTTTATAGCATTTATAAAAAAATGTTTGAAAAAGGAAAAGATTTTGATGGTATTTATGATTTAATAGGAATTAGAATAATTTTAGATTCAGAAGCAGAATGCTATAATACATTAGGAGTTATACATAGTAATTATAGACCTGTTCCAGGAAGATTTAAAGACTATATAGCAGTTCCTAAATCAAATAACTATCAATCTATTCATACAACAATAGTTGGTCCACTTGGAAAATTTGTTGAAATTCAAATTAGAACTGAAAGTATGGATAGAGTTGCTGAGGAAGGAATCGCAGCTCATTGGAGTTATAAAGAAAATAGAAAAATAAGTAAAAAAGACCAAGTTTATGGATGGTTAAAAAATATAGTTGAATTGAATCAAGGAGCTGAAAATACACAAGAATTTATAAAAGATGTTACAGGTGATATTGTAAAAGAAACTGTATTTGTATTTTCACCAAAAGGTGATGTTGTTGAATTAGCTCAAGGAGCAACCCCTATAGATTTTGCTTTTAATATACATACTGAGATAGGTGTAAAGTGTATTGGAGCAAAAGTGAATGGTAAAATAGTTCCTTTGGATTATAAATTAAATAATGGTGACAGAGTAGAGATAATAATATCAAAAACAGCAAAGGGACCAGGAAATGATTGGTTAGATATTGTTGCTACTCAAAGTGCAAAAAGTAAAATAAAAAAATGGATAAAAGATCAAAAACTAGATGAAAATATAAAAATAGGAAAAGAGCTTATAGAAAAAGAACTTTTAAAATTAGGAATGACTTTAAAAGAGTTTGAAGATGGAGCTATTTTAAAAAAACATATAGAAAAACATAATATGCCAACTTTGAATGATTTTTATTTCCATATGGGTGAAACAAAAAGTAAAGTAGATGTTGTAATAGGTAAAGTAAAAATAGAACAAGAAAAAAATAAGGCATTAGAAGAAAGTACAATAGAAGATTTTATAAAAGAACCTGTAAAGAAAAAATCAGCTAAAAAAGATGATCAAGGAATTATAATAGATGGAACAGAAAATACGTTAATAAGATTTGCAAGATGCTGTACTCCTCTACCAGGAGATAAAATTTGTGGATATGTAACTAAGTTAACTGGGATTGCTATTCACAGAGAGGATTGTCCAAATTATTTAGCAATGGTAAATCATGACCCAGCTAGAGTTATAGATGTAAAATGGGATGAAAGATTAGTAGATATACCTTCTAAAAAAAGTAAATATATATTTGTATTTACAATAAGAGCATTTGATAGACAAAATATATTGATGGATGTTGTTACAACAATATCAAATCATAAAATTAATGTACTTTCTTTAAATTCTCATAATATGAAAAAAGGTTTAGAAACGATAGCTATAATTAAAGCAACGGTAGAATTAAACAACAAAGATGAATATAAACAATTAGTTAGTCATCTATTAAAAATAAAAGATGTTATATCAGTAGATAGATAGGAGAGAGAAAATGAGTAAAAAATTACCAGTAACATACGAATTGTATGGTAAAAATGGAAAAGCAAGAATAGGGAAAATAACAACTCCACATGGAGAGATTGAAACACCTGTATTTATGCCAGTTGGAACACAAGCAACTGTAAAAGGTATGACTCCAGAAGAGTTAGAAGAGATGGGTTCAGAGATAATTTTAGGAAATACATATCATTTATATTTAAGACCAAGTGATGAGTTAGTAGCAAAATTTGGGGGATTACATAAATTTATGAATTGGAAAAAGCCAATATTAACTGATAGTGGTGGATTCCAAGTATTTAGTTTAGGTGATTTAAGACAAATAAAAGAAGAAGGAGTATACTTTAGATCACATTTAGATGGATCAAAGCATTTTATCTCTCCAGAAAAATCAATTAATATACAAAATAATTTAGGTTCAGATATAGTTATGCTATTTGATGAGTGCCCTCCAGGGATGTCATCTAAAGAGTATCTAGTGCCTTCAATAGAAAGAACAACGAGATGGGCAAAGAGATGTGTAGAGGCTCATAAAAAACCAAATGAGCAGGGGTTGTTTGCAATTGTTCAAGGTGGAGTGTATGAAGATTTAAGAGATAAGAGTTTAAGAGAGTTAGGAGAGATGGATGAGCACTTCTCTGGATATGCAATTGGTGGATTGGCTGTAGGAGAGCCAAGAGAAGATATGTATAGAATTCTTGATTACATAGTTGAAAAACTACCAGAAGATAAACCTAGATATTTAATGGGTGTAGGAGAGCCTTTAGATATGTTAGAAGCAGTTGCATCTGGAATTGATATGATGGATTGTGTACAACCGTCTAGAATAGGAAGACATGGAACAGTGTTCACTAAATATGGTAGACTTGTTATAAAAAATGCAGCTTATTCAGAGGATACAAGACCATTAGATGAAAGTTGTGATTGCTATGTTTGTAGAAATTATACTAGAGGATATATAAGACATCTGTTTAAAGCAGGAGAGATACTAGGTGGAAGATTAGCAACATATCATAACTTATATTTCTTATTAAAATTAATGAAAGATTCAAGAACTGCAATAAAAGATAAGAGATTTAATGCTTTTAAAGCTGAATTTGAAGCTGATTATAAAATTGGAAAAAATAGTGATACAATAAAACCAATAAAATTTGATAAATAGTAATAAAAAAACAGGTTGAAATAAACCTGTTTTTTCTAATCAATTTTAGTAAATTTAAATTTGAATTCATTTTCAGAACGAACAAAAATCATCTCATCGCCATTAGAATCGAAGGCTTTTTCAGAATAAACCTTATAAAGATACATATTTTGACCATCTTGCTCATTCGTACAATTTAAAACATTATAATTTAAAACTTCATATAATTTTCCATTTTTATTATTTTTCCATAAATTTTTATTCATATTTTTACTCCTTCAAACTGTAATTTCACCACAAAGTTCATTTTCCATATTTAGCTTTACTTTTTCTATAGATAAATTTTTACCTAAAAGATACATAAGTTTTGTAATAGCAGCTTCTGGAGTCATATCTCCACCACTAATAACACCAATCTCCTTTAAAGCACAACTAGCTTCATATAAACCCATTTTAACAGCTCCAGTTGCACATTGGCTTATATTGACTATAGATACGCCAGAATCGATTATATTTTTTAGTGTTGTTATAAAATTTTCTGAAGTAGGAGCACTACCATTTCCATAAGTTTTTAAGATAATTCCCTTTATCTCTGGATGAGATTTAACTAAAGTTTCAATATATATTGGATTCATTCCTGGGAAAATTTCAACAATAAGAACATTACTGTTTATACAAGGATCAATATAAAATTCATGTTTAGGCATACTTAAAACTTTTTTATCATTTATTTTAATTTCACAACCTATTTCACCTAAAGGTGTATAATTAGGTGATGAAAAACCAAAGTAGTTTGTAGCATCAATTTTTCGAGCACGATTTCCTCGTAATAGTTCATCTCTAAAACATATTGTAACTTCTGGAATATTTTTAACTCCATAAATTCTATTTCCTGCAATTTGAATTGAGGTAATTAAATTTTGAAGTGCATCACTTCTTGGAGTTATTAGAGGCACTTGTGATCCTGTTAAAACAACAGGTTTATCAAGATTTTTTAGCATGAAAGATAAAGCAGATGCAGTAAACGCCATTGTATCTGTTCCATGCAGAATTACAAAACCTCTATATTTATAGTAATTTTTTTTTATGATTTGTACAATATCAATCCAGATAGATGGATTCATATCAGAAGAATCAATAAGAGTTGGAATTTGGCAATAATCAGTAGGAAACTGATTTAAAGATGGATGATTTTTAGAAACTTCACTCCAGCTTTTAGCAGGTCTAAGTGGACTATAAGAATTTGTGTCGTCAGTATTAACCATACCAATAGTTCCACCAGTATTAATGATAAGAATTTTTTCTAACATTTTATCCTCCTAAATTTTAAACCCCTAGTTTCCTAGGGGTTTAATTTTTTAAAACCTATATATCTTTTAAGAAGATATTTTGACTTCTATCAGGTCCAACAGAAACAACAGTTATTGGACAACCTAAGTATTCTTCAACTCTAGCAAGATATTTTTTACAGTTCTCAGGTAACTCATCATAGTTTTTCATATTAGAGATATCTTCAGTCCATCCAGGTAACTCTTCATAGATAGGCTTTGCAAAAGCTAATTTTTCTGTAGCAGCAGGAACAGTAGTGTAAACTTTTCCATCTATTTCATAACCAGTACAGATGTTTAAAGTATCTAATCCACTTAAAACGTCGATTTTTGTGATAACAACATCAGTTAATCCGTTAATATCAACAGCATATTTACCAACAACTAAGTCTAACCATCCACATCTTCTAGGTCTTCCTGTAGTTGATCCAAATTCTCCACCAACTTGTCTTATTTTTTCTCCTAAATCGTTATTTAATTCAGTAACGAAAGGTCCTTCTCCAACTCTAGTTGTATAAGCCTTCATAACACCAATTATTTTATCGATTTTTTTAGGAGAGATTCCAACACCAGTAGTAACTCCTCCACTTGTAGGTGATGATGATGTAACATAAGGGTATGTTCCGTAGTTGATATCAAGCATCATAGCTTGAGCTCCTTCAAATAGTACAAACTTATCGTCATCTAAAGCTTTGTTGATTTCAGGAGTAGCATCAATTATTCTATGCTTTAATCTCTCTGTATATCCTTTGTATTCTTCGAAAATTTCGTCAAAGTTCATAGTTGGAGCATTGAATATCTTTGCAAAAAGTTCATTTTTTTCTTCTAAGTTCATTTTTAATTTCTTAGAGAACATTTCCATATCTAATAAATCAACAGCTCTTATTCCAACTCTTGAGAATTTATCAGCATAGCAAGGTCCAATTCCTCTTTTAGTAGTACCTATTTTGTTTTCTCCACTTCTTTCTTCTTTTAATATATCAAGTTGAATGTGGTAAGGCATGATAAGGTGTGCTCTATCACTTATGAATAAGTGATCTACTTTAGCTCCTTTAGCTTCTAATGTATCAAGTTCTTTTAAAAGAACTTTAGGATCAACAACAACTCCAGGTCCAATTATACATTTTCCTTGTCCATGTAGCATACCAGATGGTAAAAGGTGAAGAATAAATTTTTCTCCATTTACAACAACTGTATGTCCAGCGTTATTTCCACCTTGGAATCTAACAACATAGTCAGCTCTATCTCCAAGAACATCTATAATTTTTCCTTTTCCTTCGTCTCCCCATTGAGTTCCAACAACAACATATCCAGCCATTTAAATACCTCCAAGTATTATTTCATTATTTGATTTTTTTTATTTCAATATAGTTAATATTTTTATTATGCTTACATATAAATAAATCTTCAAATTCTGTTCTGATATTATCAACAGCTTTAGGACTGTTATGTAAATCAGAAGTATGGTATACAACTTCATAATTCTCTAAATCTTTACTAAATTCTAAAACATCAGCATAGTATTGGTCATGGTCAGTTTTAAAGAATAAAGTTCCATTCACTTTCATTATAACATCTAAAAGTTGGAATAGTCTAGGTTGAAGTATTCTATTTTTTTCATTTCCTTCCCAAGGATCTGGGAAATTGATGTATAATCCTTCAATTTCTGAATCACCAATAAATTTTGTAATATCTTCCCCACGTCTTCTTAAGAAAACAACATTATTAAGATTTCTTTTAACAGCTTTAGTAGCAGATAAAACAAGTCTTTTAAATCTGATTTCCACAGCTAAGTGGTTTCTCTCAGGATATTTAGCTGCCATTCCGATAGCAAAATTACCACTTCCAGATCCTATTTCAAGATATACAGGGTTACTGTTTCCAAAAGCTTTTTGGTTCCAATTTTCTCTGTAAGAGTCCATGATTTCACTATCATAAATGATGTGTTCAGGAAACTCAACTAACTTAACCATATATGGGTTATAGTTAATTCTAGGATTAGTAAAGAAGTGTTTCCAAAGAGTATCTTCTAATCTTTCTTTCATTCTTCCTCCATAAGTTTAATAGTTTTCTCAGCTGCATTTTGATTGCTTCTGAAAAAATCTTTTATTTTACTTTCAGAAACAGGTTGTGTTTCTAAAAGGTTAATAGCATTTAAAAATTCCTCTTCATTATGAACTTTATGACCAATATTTAAATTTAAAATATCTTTAGAGATATCTTTTACATTTTGTAAATAAGGTCCAAAAATAGGAGTTTTACCATAGAAAAGAGGTTCAAGTAAACTATGTCCACCTATATCGACTAAAGTTCCTCCAACAAATGAAATATCAGCAATAGAATAAAATTTTCTTAAAACACCCATTTTATCTACTATTAATATTTCGAATTTTTCAGAACAAGATTCATTTTGGAGTTCTGAAATTTTTTTATATTTTAAATTTGAATTGTTTAATAAAATTTCAATATCTTTTATTCTTTCAAGATGCCTTGGAACTATAATTAAAAGAGTATTTTGTAATTTTTTATAAACCTCAATAAGTATAGGCTCTTCACCTTCTCTTGTACTACCAGCAACAAAAATCTTTTTAGAATTACTATTTATTAATTTTTTTAGATTTAATTTATCAAAATCTGAATAATTTTCAAAAGATATGTCAAATTTAAGATTTCCAGTAATAAATACTTTTTGCTTGTCAGCACCAAGTTCAATAATTTTATCTCGATCTTCTTTTGACTGCATAAAAAAGCCATCTATTTTTAAGAAAAGTGGTTTTAATATAAAATTAATTTTCTTATACTTTGGAAAACTTTTTTTAGAAATTCGACCGTTAACAATGAATACTTTAGCAGATTTACTAGCTACATTTATTAAATTTGGCCAAATTTCTGTTTCAATTAAAATAACTTTAGAAATTTTAATAAGTTTAAAAAATTTTTTAATTAAAAAAATATCATCTAAAGGAAATTTCAATACAGATATTCTATCATCTTTTGAATATTTATTCAAAGCTATTTCATAGCCAGTATCTGTAAAAACAGTTATTAAAATATAATCATTGAATTTTTCTTTTAATTTATTTATAAGTGCATCCGAAAGATTTATTTCACCAACAGAAGAACAATGCAGTAAAATATAAGACTTATCTTTTTTTAAAATAGATAAGTCTTGAAAAAATCTACTAAGTATAAAAGTTCTCATTTTTTTATTAAAAATAGAAGCTAAGAATAAAAAAGGATAGATAATAAATCTAATTAAATTATAAAACATTTATTATCCTCCGATTTTAATATCGATTAAATCCGAGATAGCTTTAACACTTTCTTCAATATTCATAAAACTAGTATCCACTTCAATAGCATCACTTGCTTTTTTAAGTGGACTTTCTTTTCTTGTAGAATCAGTATGATCTCTTTCTAAAATATCTTTTAAAACATTTTCAAAAGTTTCAACTATTCCTTTAGATGAGTAATCTTTAACTCTTCTTTTAGCTCTTTCATCTGCAGAGGCAATCAAAAATACTTTTAAATCAGCATTTGGGAATACAACAGTTCCAATATCTCTACCATCTAAAATAACTCTTTTTCCATTGCTAATATCTCTTTGTAAATCTACTAGTTTAGTTCTAACAGCCTTTATAGCAGAAACAGGAGAAACAATTTTAGTAACTTCTGGAGTTCTTATTTTAACAGAAACATCTTCATTATTAAGAATAAATTTATCTTCAATAATATCTACTTTGATATTATCTAAACAGTTTTCAACATTTTTTTCATTAAGAAAATTGATATTATTTTCTAACATATATAAAGCTACCATTCTATACATAGCACCAGTATCAAGATATGTTAACCCAAAGTTTTTAGCAATAATTTTAGCGATAGTACTTTTTCCACTACCAGCAGGACCATCTAAGGCAATAATATAGTTTTTCATAAAATCCTCCCTAGGCTTTAATAAGAAGAGCTCTCCACTCTTTATCTCTTTTTATTTCTAGTATTTCAAGACCTTTTTCTTCTACTTGTTTTACAATTTCAGGTAATTTATCTTCTATAATACCTGAGAAAATTATTAAACCATCTTTTTTAGCAACTTTGAAAATATCTTTAAGTAAAAGAAGAATGACATCAGCTAAAATATTAGCAACAACAACATCAAATTGTTTATCTTTCACAACAGATATTAAATCTCCAAGAAATACTTGAGCATTATCAGGAGATATATTATTTAATTCTAAATTCTCTTTAGTAGCTTCAACAGCTAATTCATCAATATCAGTTCCATAAATATCTTTAGCACCTAATTTTTCAGCAGCAATCATCAAGATACCAGAACCAGTACCAACATCAATAACAGAGTTTCCTTCTTTTATGTTTTCCTCCATAATTTTCAAGCAAAGAGAAGTAGTTGGATGAGAACCAGTACCAAAAGCTCTACCAGGATCTAATTCAATAACTAATTCATTTTCTTCAGGCTCATATTCTCTCCAAGTTGGCTTAACAACAAATTTTTCACTAACTTTTTCAGGATATAAGTATTTTTTCCAACTATTTTGGTAATCTTCATCATCATATTCATAAAAATCTATTGTAAAAACAACATCGTCTCTATCATTAAATTTTTCTTCAAATGCATTTTTAATTAAATCATTTCTTCTTTGAGAATAAGGATTCATAGGAAAATATGCTGAAACAGCATAATCAACCATTAAAAATTGCTTTTCATCTTTATAAAAATCTAAAGGATTTTTTGTTTTTAAAGGTTCATCAATTTTTAAACCAGTAGCACCAAATCCATAGAATAAATCACAAATTTCTTTTTGTGTATCATCAATACTATCACTATCAAATATAACTTTTATCTCTACAACTTTCATAAAAACCTTCCTAATTAAATATTCCTAACTCAAAAAGAGAGAGGTTGATTCTATCAATTTTAATACATTCACCAGTTTCATCATCCAATTCAATATCTAATCCATTAACTCTTTCTTTACCCTCTGCAATTTCAAATTTTTGTGGTAAAGCAGTTAAGAACTTAGGGATGATAGATTCTTTAGTCATTCCAATAATACCATTATCAGAACCAGTCATTCCAACATCACTAATATATCCAGTTCCTTCTAAAAGAATTTTATTATCAGCAGTTTGAACATGAGTATGAGTTCCGTACACAACTGAAACTTTTCCATCTAAGTAATTAGCTAAAGCTAATTTTTCAGAAGTAGCTTCAGCATGGAAATCAATAATGATATGCTTACATTCTTTTCTAATTTCTTCTATAAGAGAATTAGCAGTTGTAAAAGGACAATCAATAGGAGGCATAAATACTCTTCCTTGAAGTGACACAACAGCTATTTTATTTCCATTTCTATCTTTTAAAATTGAATATCCAGTTCCTGGAACACCTTTAGGGTAATTGTAAGGACGAAGAAGTCTATTAGTTCTATCTAAATAGTCATAAATCTCTTTTTTATCCCAAATATGGTTACCACTTGTAACTACATTAACACCCCAACCTAAAATTTCATCACAAAGCTTACCAGTGATTCCAAATCCTGCAGCAGCATTTTCTCCATTAACTATTATAAAATCGTAGTTAGTTTTATACTTATCAAGATATGCCTTTAAAGTTGTTCTGCCAGGATTTCCAACAACGTCACCTATAACTAAAACTTTCATTATTTACCTCATTTCTATATTTATATTACCAAAAAATATTATAACATTTTTTACTAGAAATTAAAACTTAAAAAATAGTTTTAAAAAAAAGAAATTCAGAGTTGACAACTACACAAAAATGGTGTATTATCTCATTATATTATTTTATAAATTAGGAGTGACGCATATGTTAACTAGAGAAGAGTTTTTAAACAAAATTGGACAAAGTGAAGAAGAGTTAAAAGAAAAAGGACTTGAGCTAATGTTCATAGGTGAAGTTGGATATGGCGACGGTGAAGATGATGGTTGGGATGTAGTTTATACTGACCAAAGTAGATGTGTAGAAATTGGATTAGGATGTAAGTGTGCTACTGGTGGAACTTTACACGACAAACTGTAATATAATCATAAAATTTATTTAGGCAAAGATTAAATTCTTTGTCTTTTTTTTATTAAAAAAAAATTCAAACTCGAAAAAAATGTGATATAATTTAGAAAGAATTATTAGAATAAGGAGCAGAAGATGAAAAGTAGTGGTTTTGTAAAGGAAAAAAATGGTGAAAAATTAACAGTATCAATTTTTAAAGAGAGTGCATGTTCACATTGCAATAATTGTAGTGATAGCTCTAAAATAGTTAATACATTAACTTTTTTATACGATAAATCCGATATAAAAATTGGAGATATTATAAGCTTTGAAATGGAAGATAATCAACTTTTTAAAGCAGCCTTTATAGTTTATATAATACCTTTGTTTTTTATGTTTGGAGGTTATTTTTTAGGAAATAACTTAGGATTAGGAGAAGGTTTAAATATAGTAATTTCATTTCTTAGTTTAATAATTTCATTTTTAGGAATCTTCTTTTATGATAAAATTATAGTAAAAGAAAAACTAGAAAAAAGTATCAAAATAATTGAAATACAAAAAAGAACAGGTGATGAATAATGTTGAAAAATTTTTTATTGATTTTTATTGTTTTAACGCAACTTTCAATGGCAAAATACTCTGAAATAGAGTACTCTAAAATATTGAATAAAGATGGCAAAATCTTTGTAAAAAATAATAAATCTCCATACACAGGAATGGTAAAATTTCAAAAAGATAGAGAATTTTATAAAAATGGTATTCCTGAAGGTAAATGGCTTTCATTTTATAATAATGGTAAAATAAAATCAATTGAGAATTGGAGTGACGGAGAGTTAAATGGAAAATATGTGTTGTACAATCAAAATGGAAATAAAACTTTTCAAACATATTATTCAAAAGGAAAAGATAATGGTTTATTTAAGTTGTATCATGAAAATGGTAAACCACATATAGTGGGAAAATTTAATAATGGAAAAGCTATAGGGGTTTGGAATTATTACAACCAAAGTGGAAAATTAATAGGTCGAAGAGAGTATACATTAGATACAACTCATTTTGATCAAACTAACTAATTTAGGAGAAGATATTATGAAAATAAAATTAAAAAAATATTTTAACAGTTCAATGTTAATAAATCCAGATAAAGCTAAAACATTTTTTGAAAAAATAAAGGATATTTTAAAAAAAGAGGAAGAGATTGTTTTGGATTTTGATGGAATACAAGCAACGACATTAGTTTTTTTATATGTTCTCTTTACTAATTTATGGAATGAATACGGAAATGAACTGAAGAGCAAATTAACAATAAAAAATGCATCACATAATTTGTTTGGGCAGATGATTTACTTGAAAGATAATTATAAAGATTTAAAATCAAAGTATCTAGGAGTTCATAAAAATTTTGAAATTGCATACATTGGATAATTGTTGACAATTTTAATAAAAAATGTTAATATTAGGAAGTAAATAAACTATACCAAAAAGGAGTGTAAAATATGTTTTTTGAAGAGATACAAAATGATATATATGATAGCACATTTGATTCAATTTACAATGCATTACTAGAGGAATTCC
>JBOFYP010000077.1:0-8043 GCA_051654725.1 Cetobacterium sp. | reverse complement strand
ATTCCAAGTTTGATGGAAGTGATTTTCAAAAATATATTTTAAAGGTTTAGTATTTTTATTCATGATGATATTATACAACGTTATGAAGGGAAAAGAAAAGCAGCTCACGTCATTTTTGTGAGCTGCTATTTTTTATTTTTATAATTTATTAGCAAAGTAATTTTAAAAAAAAGCAAAAAAATAAAAGGGTCTGATTAAATAGCCCTTTTTAAAGTTCTTTTTTTAAAATATTTTTTGTATCCAGTTTAAATGATTCTTTATTGTTTAGAAAATTAATAACATCTTCAGTTAAATCTATTCCACCGTAAATAGTAGCACTTTTTTCAATAACCATTTCTAATTTTTTTTGTTTTCCTATTAAAATTGCCACAGAGTCAATTTCAAATTTAATATCATGTATAAAATTTTGTTGATTTTCTTGAAAGTTTTGTTCGGATAACTCTATTTTTTCTTGGAATTGTTTTTTTAAGTTAAGCAACCTTTTTTTATCAGCTTCTGTAATTTTAGCTTTTGATTTAATAATTTTTTCTTGTTCAAGCAAACTTTGTCTTAAACCCTCAATTTCAGAATTTAATTCTAATCGTTTATTTTCAAGAATTTCCTCCATTTCATAACGTTTGTTATACTGACTGAAAATATATTCAGAGTCAATAACACCTATATTTATTGCGAATACTGAGTTAGAAATAAAAAGCAATAGAAATAAAAAGTTCATATAATTTTTGTGTAATAAAAAAAAGCTTACCATCCGCCCTCCTTTTTTTAAGTTTTATTAGAAATTTATTCTTATTATACCTTATTTTGTTAATATTTGATATAATATTTAAAAGAAAAACAAAAAGAGGATGGACGAATGAATAAAAAATCAAAAATATTTTTACTTTTATTACAAGTATTTACCATTGGACTTTCTTTATATTATAAAAAGTTCTTATTAACCGTAGCAGTTGTATTACTCTTAATTTTTAATCTGTACATATTTTTTAAGTGGAAAAAAATAAAAATGAAAAATAATTTTATTTTGAGATCTTTCATAGTATCAGATGTTATTTTATTTTGTTTTTTTATATTAATGTTTAGGATGATTCAAATTCAACTTTTTGATTCTGAAAATTATAAAGAAGCAATAAATAAACAAGTTAATATAGAAAGAAAAGAAGGAGGTCAAAGAGGAAATATATATGACTCCAAAGGAAAAGGTTTAGCTTATAGTATTAATATGTATGAGTTATCACTAGATCCTAAAAGATTTGTTAAATCAGAAGAAGCTCCAGAAGCTTTGAAAGAGCTGGTATCTAAAAAATATATTAAAGAAAATTATAAACCTTTGCTTAAAGTAATAAATAAGTTAGGAAAAGATGAGAGAGTTTATAAAAGATTGAATCGTAATATAGATGATGTAGAAAAAAAAGAGATAGAAGATATTTTAGAAAAATATAAAATCAAAGGAAAAAGTATCATTTTCTTAACTGGAAGAAAAGAAAGACGTTATTATAAACCAGAACAATATTTTTTCTTAGTGGGAAATACTGGATTTAAGAAAACATCTGAAAAAGAAGGAACTTTTGGAATTGAACTTTTTTATGAAAAATATTTAAAAGGAGATAAATCTTCAAAAATAATTCCAAGTATTAGAAGTTTAGGAATAGGTTTACCTACAGCAGGAGCAAGATCAAAAATAAATTTAGATGGTATGGATATACATTTAACGATAGATAATGATTTACAATATATATTAAATGATGAAATTGAAAAACAATTTAAAAAAACAAATGCTGAAGAGGTCCATTCTATTTTAATGGATCCAAATACAGGTAAAATATTAGCAACAGCATTTTTTAGAAAAAACAAAAAAAATGTAGCGAACCCGTTATTCCAATCACAATTAGAACCAGGATCTATATTTAAACCTTTAATAATAGCAGCAGCAATGCAAGAAAAAAAGATAAAACGATTTACAAATTTTGATATAGGTGATGGAACATTAAGACGTTATAAACATACAATAAAAGAGAGTAGTAGAAGTGTAAAAGGTATAATGACAACAGAAGAAATTTTAAAAAAATCAAGTAATATAGGTATGGTTTTAATGGCTGATAAGTTTACGAATGAAGAATTTGATAAATATCTAGAAAGGTTAGGATTGTATGATAGAACAGGTGTAGATTATCCATATGAAAAAAAACCTAGAAGAGAAGCGGTTAAAAGTTGGAATGGATTGAAAAAAAGTACAATGTCATTTGGACAAGGAATAGCAGTAACTCCTATACAGATGATAACAGCATTTTCATCTGTAATAAATGGTGGAAATCTTTATAAACCTTATATTGTTGATAAAATAACAGATAAAGATGGAATGATTGTTAGAAGAAATCTTCCTACTATAAAAGAGAAAATTTTTGATGAGCAAGTTTCAAAAGAGATGAGAAGTATGATGGAATTAGCCGTATTAGAGGGAACAGTAAAAAAAGCTCATGTAGATGATTATAGAATTGGTGGAAAAACAGGAACAGCTCAATATAGTGAAAACGGAAGATATGTAAAACATGAATATTTATCATCTGTAATGGGATTCTTTCCAGTTGATAAACCTCAATATATAATGCTAGCTATGTTCTTTAAACCACAAGGGGAAGTTTTATATGATAAATTTGGTGGAACAGCAGCAGCCCCAGTATTGGGACAAGTTATCAAGCGAATAACTAAATTAAAGAATATTCATTCACAAAAAATAGAGAACATAAAAGTTGCAAGTAAAAAGAGTTTGAGAAGTTTTGAAAATAATGAAGAGTTATATTTGATGCCTGACTTGAAAGGTCTTAGTGCAAGAGAGGTAATTGAAATATTTAAAGGCAGTGAAATAGAAATAGAAATGCTTGGAACAGGTGTTGTGGTAACTCAAAGTTTAGAACCACATAAAGAGTTACTTAATATCAAAAAGGTAAAAATAAAATTAAACTAGGAGATGTTATGAGATATTTTAGTGTTTATATAGAAAAAACAAATGATTTCTATACTTATTCTAGTGATAATAAAGATATTCAAATAGGTGATAGAGTTTTAGTATCTTTTAGAAATAAAAATAAAATAGGTTTAATAATTGAAGAGGAAATAGGAAAGAATTATTCTTTTAAAGTTTTAGAAGTAAAAGAAAAGTTGCATGGTGAAATAAGCTTTTCAAAAAATTTTATAAAGTTATTGCTTTGGATTAAAGATTATTATATGTGCTCATTTGAACAAGTTTTTACAACAGCAGTGCCTGTAGGTGTCAAGATAAAGTTTGAAGATGTTTATAGGGTTGAAAATATAGAAAATATCTTAATACGAGATGAATTATTAGAATATTTTTTTGAAAAATCAAAAGTCCGAAAAAAGTCATTAATTGATAATTTTTCAAAAGAAAAGCTAGATTTTTTTTTGAAAAATGAATATTTGGAAATTAGAGATGGATGGTATTTATTAAATACTTTAAAAAAAATAGAAGATGTTGATTTAATCCAGTATTTTAATAAAAAAAAGGAAGTTGGAAAATTAACACTGAATAAAAAGTTTGAAAACAAAGTAATTGAAAAACATTTGAAAGATGGAACATTAATATTTGAAAGAAAAATAAAATCATTTGATGAGGAAAAGCTTAAAATAAGTTCTTTTGAAAATAGAATAGTAGAAGATACTAAATTAAATTCAGAACAAGAGAAGATTAAGAATGGAATTGAAAATTCAAGTAAAAAACATTTCTTGATTAGAGGTGTTACAGGTTCTGGAAAAACAGAAATATATATTCAACTTATTAAAAAAGCTTTGGAGAGAGGAAATGGTTCTATATTTTTAGTTCCAGAAATATCTTTAACACCACAAATGGTAAAAAGATTTAAAATTGAATTTGGAGATGGAGTAGCAATACTTCATAGCAGGTTATCATCAGTAGATAGAGCTAAAGAATGGTATAGTATATATTCAGGAGCTAAACAAATAGTCTTAGGTGTTAGATCAGCAATATTTGCTCCTGTAAAAAATTTAGAATATATAATAATAGATGAAGAGCATGAAAATAGCTATAAGCAAGATTCAGCTCCAAGGTATAATGCTAAATATGTAGCTATAAAAAAAGCAGAACTTCAAAATGCAAAAATAGTTTTAGGTTCAGCAACGCCATCTATAGAAAGTTATTATTACGGTCAAAAAGGAATTTTTGAATTATTTGAAATTGATCACAGGTATAAAGATGCTAAATTACCAGAAATTAAAGTAATAGATATGAAAAAAGAAGAGGATAGTTTTTTTAGTCAGAATTTATTAGATGAAATAAGAGCAACACTTTTAAGAAAAGAGCAAGTAATATTACTTTTAAATAGAAAAGGATACTCAACATTAATTCAGTGTGAAGAGTGTGGGCATATGGAGGAATGTGAGCATTGTTCAATAAAGCTTAATTATTATGCTAGTAATGGAAGTATGAAATGTAATTACTGTGGAGTATCAAAGAGATTTACTAAAACCTGTTCAAAATGTGGTAGTGACAAAATAGTTTTTAGTGGACGTGGAGTTGAAAGAGTAGAAGAGGAACTAAAAAAAAGATTTCCAGTGAATATTATAAGAGTAGATGGAGAAGTTTCTAAACAGAAAAATTTTTATGAAAATATGTACAATGATTTTTTAGCTGGTAAATATGATATAATGATTGGAACTCAGATGATTTCAAGAGGTTTGCATTTTCCAAATGTAACGTTAGTTGGAGTGATAAATGCAGATACGATAATGAGTATTCCAGATTTTAGGTCTGGAGAGAGAACTTATCAGATGATAACTCAAGTAGCTGGACGAGCTGGACGTGGTGAAAAAAAAGGTAAAGTTATAATTCAAACTTATCAACCAGAAAATTATATAATTGAAAAAATTCAAGAAAATAGTTATATAAATTTTTATAATAAAGAGATTGAAAAAAGAGAGATACTTTCTTATCCACCATTTTCTAAAATAATAAATATAGGAATATCTTCAGAAGAGGAAAAAGGTTTAGAAGAATATTGTTATGAAGTATTTAAACAGATTGATAGTGATTTTGTAGAACTTTATGGTCCAATGAAATCTTTGGTTTATAAAGTTAAAGGTAGATATAGATGTAATATTTTTATCAAAGGCGATAGAAATAATATAAATTTATATAAAAAAGAACTAGAACAAAAAATAAAAAATATAGAAAATAAAAAATATAGAGTAGTAGTTGATATAGACCCTATTAATCTAATATGATATAATACATATTAGGTAAAAAAAGAATGGAGGAAAATTTATGGTATATGAAATAAAAATTTATGGAAATGAGTCTTTAAGAACTGTGGCAGAACCTGTTAAAGAGATAACACCAGAGATATTAGAGATTTTAAATAATATGGTAGAAACTATGCATGAAGCAAATGGAGTTGGCCTTGCTGCTCCACAAATAGGTATAGCGAAGAGAATGTTTGTTATTGATATTGGAGATGGAGTGATAAGAAAAATTATCAATCCAGAACTTATAGAATTATCTGATATAGTAGCAAATGAAGATGAGGGATGTCTAAGTGTTCCAGGAGTATATAAACCTGTAAAAAGATCAGTAACAGTTAAAATAAAATATTTAAACGAAAAAGGTGAAGAAGTAATAGAAGAGGGAACAGATCTTTTAGGAAGAGCTTTCCAACACGAATATGATCATTTAGAAGCAATTTTATTCGTAGATAAAATATCACCAGTAGCCAAAAGAATGGTTACTAAAAAATTACAAATGTTAAAGAAAGAATTTGGAAAAAATTAATGAAAAATTTACTTCTTCTAATTCCATTAGTTATACATTTTGCTTTTATAGGGCAAAATATATTTAGATCATTTATAAAAATTGATAAGCTTAAAATAGAGAACGAACTAAAAATAAAGCATAAAAAAGAACTTCAAAATTTAATTGTTAAATATGATTTGATGATTGAAGATGTAAATAATCCGTTTTATAGAGAGCAAATAGCAAGGAATCAACTTCAAATGGTTTTACCAGGAGAAAAAATTTATAGATTGATCGAAACAAAGTAGGAGGAAAAAATGAAAAGAGAGTTAGCTTTAGAGTTTGCTAGAGTTACAGAAGCAGCAGCCTTAGCCGCTTACAAATGGGTAGGAAGAGGAGATAAGGAGGCAGCAGATCAAGCAGCAGTAGACGCTATGAGAACTGTGCTAAACGGAATAAAGATTAAAGGGGAAATAGTAATAGGAGAGGGAGAAATAGACGAAGCTCCAATGCTATTCATCGGGGAAAAAGTAGGATTAGACTCAATCGACAAAGAAAGATATTCTGAAGTTGATATAGCAGTAGATCCTGTAGAGGGAACAAGAATGACTGCTCAAGGTCAAGCTAATGCTATAGCAGTTTTAGCAGTTGGAAATAAAGGAAGCTTCTTAAAAGCACCTGATATGTATATGGAGAAATTAATTGTTGGTCCAGAAGCAAAGGGTGTAATAGATTTATCAAAACCTTTAATGGAAAATATAAACAATATCTGTACAGCGTTAAAAAAGTCTTTAAATGAATTAACTATAGTAATATTGGATAAACCAAGACATAAAACTATAATAAAAGATTTACAAGATTTAAATGTTAAAGTATATGCTCTTCCAGATGGAGATGTAGCAGGATCTATATTAACATCTGTTGTTGATTCAGATGTAGATGTTTTATATGGAATTGGTGGAGCACCTGAGGGAGTAATATCAGCTGCTGTTATCAAAGCATTAGGTGGAGATATGCAAGCTAGATTAAAATTAAGAAGTGAAGTTAAAGGAGTTTCTTTAGAAAACGACAAAATTTCAGCTTATGAAAAATCTAGATGTGAAGAGATGGGGCTTAGAGTTGGAGATGTTTTAAAAATGGATGATCTTGTTAAAGATGATGAAGTTATTTTCTCAGCTACTGGAATTACAAGTGGAGACCTTTTAGAAGGTGTAAAAAGAAAAGGAAACATTGCAAGAACTCAAACTTTAGTGATTAGAGGAAAAAGTAAAACTGTAAGATACATTAATGCAGTTCATAATTTAGATTATAAACCAGAAGACATAATGGAATTAGTAAAATAAAATTTTAAGAAATAAAAGTAGAGATTAATCTCTACTTTTATTTCTTAAATAGACATTAATAAAAGAAGAGGTGAAGTTATGTTTTTTTATGATGATTTTATAAAAAAAATAGAAAAAACTAAAATAGAGTTTAAACCAAAAAGAGTATACAGATTAGAGGCAAAAAAATTAATTATGTGGTTAGGAACAGGGTTTCCACTTATTTTAATTGGGGTACTTCAAGGTTACATAGGATACACAAAAGATTTTAGTATTCCATATTTAGGAATATCTGGGTTATTATTATTTTTAGGATTAAAACATTTAAAAAATATATTCAGCTATAAAATAATATTAGATTGTGAAAATAAAAAAATAATTGGTGAAGGATTAGATTTACTTTTAGATGATATAGAAAGCTGTACTTTAAAAGAAGGTGTAGTAGGAAAAGCTAGTAGACTTCAAGTTATTGTTAGAATAATAACAAAAGATAAAAGAGAGATAATTGTTCCTTTAATAATGGGAAAAAAAATAGAGTTTATTTGCTCTATGAGAAATGAATTGAAAGAAAGATTTACGATAATAAAAAATTAATAAAAAAATAAAAAACTTTATTGACAAACTGTAAAACTTATGGTACTATATATTTGTAAGTGATGCGGGAGTAGCTCAGTTGGTAGAGCGTCAGCCTTCCAAGCTGAATGTCGCGAGTTCGACCCTCGTCTCCCGCTCCATACAAATGCGTCATTAGCTCAGATGGTAGAGCACACGACTTTTAATCGTGTTGTCACTGGTTCGAGCCCAGTATGACGCACCATCTAACCGCCCCGTTCGTTCAACGGTTAGGACAATAGATTTTCACTCTATAGACAGGGGTTCGATTCCCCTACGGGGTACCATTTGGAAGCATAGCTCAGTTGGGAGAGCACCTGCCTTACAAGCAGGGGGTCACTGGTTCAAGTC
>JBOFYP010000076.1:0-8597 GCA_051654725.1 Cetobacterium sp. | reverse complement strand
CATCATAGTATAATTTTTGCAAAAGATTATAAAAATAATTTAAGTAATATAAGTCAATACAAAAGTGTTGGAGATGATTTTTCATTCTATGTTCAAAATCCATCTGTTACAGATGACAGCTTAGCTCCTGAAGGGAACTCTGTTTTATATACTTTAGTTCCAGTATCAAATAATAACTCTAATATAGATTGGGAACAACAAAAATCAAATTTTAAAAAATTAATATTAGAAAAACTCGATAAAAAAGCAGGGTTTAAAGGAATTGAAAATCATATAAAAGAGATGAAAATAATTACACCAAAAGATTGGGAAGAAAAGTACAACGTATATAAAGGTGGAGTATTTAATTTGTCACATGATTTGGGGCAGATGTTATGGCTTCGTCCACGTAATAAATTAGAAGGTTATGAAAATCTATTTTTAGTAGGAGGGGGAACTCATCCAGGAAGTGGATTGCCTACTATTTATATGTCAGCAAAAATAACTTCTGAATTAATTGAAAAAGAATCTCTTAGAAACTAGATTGGATAGTTCAATCTAGTTTTTTTTTATAAAAAATTAATTGTATATTTATAAGGAATCAGTGTATAATTAAATGGTAAAATATGAGATAAAATGGAGGTTACTGTGGATCAAAGAATTGAAATATTAGCAAAAAATCTAGTTAATTATTCTTGTAGAGTAAAAAATGGAGAAAAAATTTTAATTGAAACAGTTGGAGAAGACACTAAAAGTTTAGTTAAAGCTTTAGTTAAAGAAGTTTATGCTGCTGGTGGGCATCCTTTTGTTTCTATTAAAGACCAAAGTGTAACAAGAGAGATTTTAAAAGGAATGACTAAAGAACAAGCTGAATTAATGGCAAAATATGAATTAGAAAGAATGAAAGATATGGATGCATACATAGCTATTAGAGCAGCTGAAAATGCAGCTGAATTATCAGATATAGAATCAGAGAAATTAAAAATATACACAGATTACTTTATGAAACCAGTTCATACTGGAGAGAGAGTAAATAATACGAAATGGGTAGTTTTAAGATATCCTAATAACTCAATGGCTCAATTGGCAAATACATCATTAGAATCTTTTGAAAATTTCTATTATAACGTTTGTAATTTAGATTATTCAAAGATGAGTAAAGCAATGGATTCTTTAACTAATCTATTAGATAGAACAGATAAAGTTAGAATTTTAAGTCCAGGAACAGATATATCATTCTCTATTAAAGATATTCCATCTGTTAAATGTTGTGGATTAAGAAATATACCTGATGGTGAAGTTTACTCGGCCCCTATAAAAGATTCTGTAAATGGAGTTATAACTTATAATACACCTTCTGTTTACCAAGGGACTACATTTGAAAATATTACTTTTAAATTCGAAGATGGTAAAATAGTTGAAGCTACTTCAAATAATACAGATAGATTAAATGAGATTTTAGATACAGATGATGGTTCGAGATATATTGGAGAGTTTGCTATAGGTGTAAATCCATATATATTAAAGCCTATGAAAGATACATTGTTTGATGAGAAAATAGCTGGAAGTATTCACTTTACTCCAGGACAAGCTTATAAATTAGCTGATAATCAAAATAGGTCAGCTGTACACTGGGATTTAGTGTTAATTCAAAGAGCTGATTTTGGTGGTGGAGAGATTTGGTTTGATGACGTTTTAATTAGAAAAGATGGAATTTTTGTAATTGAAGAGTTAGAGATATTAAATCCAGAAAATTTAAAATAGTAGGAGGATTTAATAATGAATATACTTATGGCACTTTCTCAGTTAGAAGTAACTGGTGCTGAAGTTTACGGAACTGTTCTAAGTAACGAGCTTATAAAAAGAGGTAACAATGTATATATTGTTTCTGATACTCTAACAAAACCTACAAATGCTCAATACCAGAAAATAGAGTTTAATAAAAGAAAAATTAAAGATAGAGTGAGTCAAGTAAGAAAGCTTTTAAAAATAATAAAGGATAATGATATTCAAATTATTCATGCCCATTCGAGAGCTTCATCTTGGAGCTCTTCAATTGCTGCTAAAATAGCTGGGATACCATTAGTGACAACTATTCATGGTAGACAACCTGTGCACCTTAGCAGAAAGATTATAAAAGCTTTTGGAGATTACTCTTTAAGTGTTTGTGAAAATATTATGGAGCATGTTGTAAATGATTTGAATGTGAAACCTAAAAATATAACTGTTCTAAGAAATATGATAAATACAAAAGAGTATCAAAAAGAGTCTAATGAAATGAATAACGTAATACCTAAAAGTGAAAAAGTAATCTCTATTATTGGAAGATTATCTGGACCTAAAGGTGATGTAACTTATAATCTTTTGGATATTCTTCATAGAAGAAAAGATTTTAGAATACAAGTTATAGGTGGAAAAGAAGTTCCACAACGATTTAAAAAATTTACAGGAAATGTAGATTTTTTAGGTTATGTTAATAATGTTTCAGAAAGAATAAAAGATTCATCTATTGTTATAGGAGCTGGAAGAGTTGCAGTAGAAGCAATTTTATGTGAAGTTCCTGTATTAGCAATAGGTGAAGCTGAATCAGTTGGAATTGTAACTAAAGAGAGACTAGCTACTGCATTAAAATCAAATTTTGGAGATATATCTTTAAATCATACACCACTATTTAGATGGACAGATGTTATACCTGAGATAGATAAAGGTTTTAATATCAATAAAGAAGAGTTAAGCATATTGAGAGAAAAAGTAATGGAGGAGTTTTCTTTAGATAAAATTGTAGTTCAAATTGAAAAAGTTTATCAGCAACAGATTGTAAAAAAAAGAAAATATGAAATGCCAGTTATAATGTACCATCGTGTAATAAAAGATGAGTCAGAAAAAGGTGTTCATGGTACATATGTCACTGTTAATCAATTCGAAGAGCAGATGAAGTACTTGAAAAAGAAAGGTTACGAAACTATAACTTTTGAAGATTTGCTAGAAAATAGGTACAAACAAAGATTTGATAAAGAAAAGAAATGGATAATGCTTACATTTGATGATGGATATAAAGATAACTATGAAAATGCATTTCCAGTATTAAAAAAATATGGATACAAAGGTATTATCTATATTTTAGATGGTATTAAATATAATAAGTGGGATGTTGATAATAAAAACAATCCTGAAAAACAGTTTAACTTGATGTCTAAAGATGAAATCTTAGAGATGCAAAATTATGGAATAGAGTTTGGAGGTCATACATCAACTCATCCTCAATTAGCAAAAATAAATATGAATACTGCTAAAAATGAAATTATAAACTCAAAACATAATATTGAGAAAATAACAGGGAAAGAATTGTTGTCTTTTGCTTATCCCTATGGTAATTTAAATGAAGATATTAAAGGAATAACAGTAGAAGCAGGGTATAAATTTTCTGTAGCAACTGATTCTGGGAGTATTACTTTTTCTGATGATTTAACAGAGATTAGAAGAATTGGAATTTTTCCTACAAATAATCTGTTTAATTTCAAAAGAAAAGTATCGGGGAAATATAACTTTATAAAAGTTAAAAGAGAAGAAAAAAGTTATAAAAAATAGTTTAAAATGTATTCTGGGAGGGAAATGTATGAAGAGAGTATTAATGGGATTATTAGCATTAACAATATCAGCAACATCATTTGCTGAAAACAAATTTGGAATTGGTGTTGGAATGGGGATATCTGACAGTATGTATAAAGGAGCAGAGGAAAAAAGTTATCCTATGCCGCTTCTAGATATTAATTATGGAAATTTATATATTAAAGGAGTTACAGTAGGATATCAATTATTTAAAGATGATACATTTGCAGCTTCGCTATTTTTAAATCCTCTGGGTGGATTCTCAGTTGAAGGACAGGATTTAGAGTCTGGATATAACAAAATAGATGACAGAGAGTTTGGAGCTATGTTTGGAGCTAGAATAGATGCTAAAACTGGATTCTACGGTGTTAGAACAGGTTTGTCTGCACAAGTAGGAGAAAATGGTGGAGAGGGTAAAATAAACGCCTTTAAAACATATAGAGCTACAGATAAATTAACAATTGTTCCTTCGATTCATATGAAAGGATACTCTAAAGATTATACTGATTATTATTTTGGTGTAACAACAGAGGAAGCAAGAAGAGTTGGAAATGAAAAAATAAATAGAGAGTATAAAGCTGATTCAGCATTTTCTTTTGGAGCTAATATAGCTCTTGATTATAAATTAACTGATAATGTAGCTTTAATGGCATTTTTAGGTGTAGAGAAATTCTCAAGTGAAATTTCAGACTCACCTATTGTCGAAGATGATGGGATTTTATATTTAATGGGTATAGGAGCTAAATACTACTTCTAGAAAATTTAAGGAGAATGAATGAAATACAAAGCAATTATATGTGATTTAGATGGAACACTATTAAATGAGCATCACACTATTTCAGAGGAAACAAAAGAAACTATTAAAAAAGTAGTTCAATCTGGTGTAAAGTTTATTATTGCAACAGGTAGACATCATAATGATGCAATGACATTTAAAAATATGCTAGGACTAGAAAGTTTCTTAATAACTTCAAATGGTGCTAAAGTACATAATCATAAGAATGAAGAGATAATATCTAGAAATATTCCAGCTGAGTTAGCAAAAGAGCTATTAAATTATAGTTACAATGAAAATCTTCATAAAAATGTATATTTAGATGAAGATTGGTATGTTGAAACACCTTTAGCAGAAGCTTTAGTTTTTCATAAAGAGTCTGGTTTTACTCATATTATAACTAAATTTAACTCTTTGGTTGGTAAAGATATTACAAAGTTTTTCTTTATTTGTGAAGAGGAACATCATATTTCACACTTAGAAAAAAAGTTAAAAAGTAAATTCAAAGATGGTTTAAATATTACTCTATCACTAGGTTCTTGTTTAGAGGTTATGAAAGAGGGAGTTTCTAAAGCAACTGCTATAGAAGAGGTGTTGAAAAGAGAGGGAATAGATATTCAAGATACAATTGCTTTTGGTGATGGATTAAACGATCTTGAAATGTTATCTTTCGTTGGAAAAGGTTTTGTTATGGGGAATGGAAGTCCTCGTTTAAAAGAGTTACTTCCAGAGAACGAAGTAATTAAACCAAATTCTGAAAATGGAGTTGCTAAAAAACTTCAAGAGTTATTTTTATAATTTTAATATTTAGAGCTATCTATATTTATAGATGGCTTTTTTTTTATAATTTTTTTGGAGAGGGAAAAAGTTGTAAAAAAAAGAGAGTGAATTACAAGTTCACTCTCTAAGTATTCTATTTAGAAATTAAATAATCTTTGGAATAAACCTCTTTTTTGTTGAACAGGTTCCTCTATTCTACGAGGTTGTTCTATTCTTTGATTATTATTTATAGGTGAAGATATAACTTCTTCAGATGATACTGCTTCAGGGTTTGAAGCTGTATTTTGAGATGGAACATAGTAACCTAATAAGCCAGCAATACCATTTCTGTATTTACTTTCTTTTTCTACAGCTATTCTTCCTCTTCTAATTAAGAATGTTTTATCAGAAGGAGCACCTTTTAATAAACCAGATAAAGGATCAAGCTCTTGATAAGTTAAATCTCCATTTTTTATATGATTTTCTAAAAAACCAAATGTTGTAGGAGTGTATAACCCTTTTTCTATAATTTCTTGATAGAAACTTTTCCAAATAGGTGCTGCTACTCCCCCTCCAGTTGCTTTAACTAAAGGAGAGTTATTATCATATCCTACATATATAGTAGTTACATAATCTGGCGTCATTCCTGAATACCAAACAGTTCTTGAATTGTTTGTAGTACCAGTTTTTCCACCTTGCTCTATTGGAATATCTTTTATTATAACTTGAGCATTTTTACTTGTACCTTGTTTAACAGAGTTTTTCATCATGTTAGTCATTAATGCAATATCAGCACTATTGAATTTTTGCTCAATTTCAGGTTTTGTTTCATATAAAGTATTTCCAAATTTATCAACAACCTTAAATACAAAGAAAGGTTTAACAGAATATCCACCGTTAGCAAAAATAGCATAAGATTGAGCTAATTGTAAAGGTGTTCCCTCAGTTGTACCTAAAGCAGATGTTAAGTTATTTGGAATTACAAATCCAGCATCAACCTTTTTCATTGTGTCCATAAGAGCTGGAATTCCAGTTTTATTTAACAATTTTATAGAAACTATATTTTGAGATTTATCAAAACCTTGCATTAGAGTCATACCGTTATAATATCTCTCTCCAAAGTTTCTAGGAGCCCACTTTCCAAAAGCAACTCTAGAATCCTCAACAAGTAAATTTTCTTCAAAACCTTTTTCTAAAGCAGTATAGTAAATAAAAGGTTTAAATGATGAACCTATTTGACGTTTTGCTTGAACCGCTCTATTAAAGTTTCCAGTTTTAAAGTTTTTTCCACCAATAATACTTATAACCTCTCCATTTTTAGCATCTATAGTAACCATAGCACCTTGTAATTTTTTATCACTTTTTAAACGTGGATTATTTTCAAAAGTATTTTTAGCAACTTTTTGAATACTAAAATCTAGAGTAGTTTCAACATTTAGCCCGTCATTATAGATTTGCTGTTCTGTAAAGTTTTCAAATAAAAACTTTTCAACTAAGTCAGTAAAATCAGGAGCATTAAACTCAATTTTTTTGTCTAAAGTACCATAAACTATAGTTGTGTTTTTATCTTTAAAATCTTTTTTAGTAGCATTACTATCATTTTTAAATTTATAATTTGAGGCTTCATTATACTCTGTATCTGTTATTAGATTAAATTTCAACATTTGTTTCAAAATTAATTTCTGACGACCTAAAGATTTTTCTAGATTAGTTCTAGGGTTATATAGAGTAGGTCTGTTAGGAATACCTGCAATTAAAGCTGATTCAGCTAAGTTAAGATTTTTTATATCTTTTCTAAAGAAGTTATATGCAGCTATTTTTACACCATAAGCACCAGAACCAAAATAGATTTCATTTAAATATCTTTCCATGATTTCATCTTTGGTATATTTTCTTTCAATTTCAAATGTTATTATAATCTCTTTTATTTTTCTTGAGATTTTCTTTTCATGAGATAGGAATGCATTTCTAGCTAACTGTTGAGTTATAGTACTTCCACCTTGAGCAGCTCTTCCTGATTTTAGGTTAACTATGACAGATCCTAAAATTCTAAAAGGATCAATTCCATAATGATTTAAAAACTGTCTATCTTCAATAGCTATGAAAGCTTTTTGAAGATTATGTGGAATATTTTCAATATCCACAGGTTCTCTTGTTTCTTTTGAAATTACATCAATAATTTGTCCATTTCTATCATATATAGTAGTTGGAACAGGAGGAGTATAATTTTCAACTAGTTCTGAAATGTTAGGGAGCTCTTTATAGTATTTGTTAACTAAAAGTGCAGCTCCAATTCCTCCAACTATTCCTAAAGATACAATAAATATGGCTAAATATTTAAGAATTTTCCATTTCATAAAATATCTCCATTTTAATTATTTTGAATTTTTTTGTCTTAACTGTCCACAAGCACCATCAATATCAGAACCTTTTTCTCCTCTGATGATAGCATTAACTTTTCTGAAATCCTTTAAGTAATTAAGAATCTTTTCGATTTTCTTTTGAGAAGGTCTTTGGAATTCTTTTCCTTCTACTGGATTACAAGGTATTAAATTTAATACGTGGTCAAAGTTATGAACGAAATCAGCTAAGTAAGATAAATCATTATCAGATACGTTGAAATCATTTATAAGAATATATTCAAATGTAATTCTTCTTTTAGTTTGTCTTTGATATTCTTGTAAAATTGGGAATAAATCAGCTAAAGGATACTTAGTGTTTATTGGCATAATCTGACTTCTTTTTTCATCTATAGCACTATGTAAAGATATAGCTAATTCAACTGGAATTCTCTCTTCTAATAATTTTTCAATTCCAGGAATTATTCCAGAAGTTGATATTGTAATTCTTCTCTTAGAAATATTAACTCCTTTTTCATCAGATAAAATTTCAATAGCTTTAACAACATTGTTTATGTTAAGCATAGGTTCTCCCATACCCATAAATACAATATTATTTATTTGACATCCTTGCTTTAAGAATCTTCTTTCAATTGTATAGAATTGGTTTACAATTTCATGAACATCAAGGTTTCTAGTGAACCCACCTAAACCAGTTGCACAGAATTCACACTTAACAGCACATCCAACTTGAGATGAGATACAAAGAGTAGTTCTATCTTTATGCTTTAATATAACACTTTCTATTGTGTTTCCATCTTCTAACTTGAATAGGAACTTTTCAGTTTTATCTATTTTAGAAACTTGATGCTTTAATAAGTTTAAGAATGGAATATAAGCATTTTCACTAAGTAAATCTCTATCTTTTAGTGATATGTTAGTCATATCATTGATATCTCTAACAATCTTTTGATTTAACCAAGTGAATATTTGTTTTCCGTAGAATTTCTTCATTCCTAAAGAAACTATAAAGTTTGTAAGCTCTTGTTCGTTTAAATTAAGTAAATTTATTTTATTTGACATATTTCCTCCATTATTACTAATAAATACCTAATTTCTATTATAACAGAGATTCT
>JBOFYP010000075.1:0-2551 GCA_051654725.1 Cetobacterium sp. | reverse complement strand
TAATATTATCAATGCAACTTTTGGATGTACTAGACTCGTATATAACAAGTTTTTAGCTCAGAGAAAAGAACTCTATGAATCCCAGAAAAAATCAGTAACTTACAATACTCAAGCGAAAGAATTGCCTAATCTTAAAAATAAATTACTGTTTTTAAAAGAGGTAGACTCTATTGCATTGCAACAATCTCTTAAAAACTTAGATACTGCATATAAGAACTTTTTTCAGAAAAGAGCTGATTTTCCAAAGTTTAAATCTAAAAAATCTAGTAGAAAATCATATAATACTGTTTCTACAAATGGAAATATTAGAATTGAGGGCAATTCTATAAAACTTCCTAAGTTAGGATTAGTTAAAATTAAACTTCATAGAGCGATACCTCAAAATTATATAATCAAATCAGCCACTATTAGTAGAGAACCTAATGGGGCTTTTTACGTTTCTGTACTCACAGAATTTCTGGCGGATATAGTTCCTGTACCTAGCGATAACAATATTGTTGGACTTGATTTTTCAATGAAAGAATTGTTCGTTAGCTCTGAAAACCAAAGAGCTGACTATCCAAGATTTTTCAGAAAATTAGAAGCTAAACTCGCTAAAGCTGGGAGAGAACTATCTCGTAAAGTTAAATTCTCTAGCAATTGGAATAAGGCTAAACTGAAAGTTGCTAAAATTCACCAATCTATCAAAAACAGTAGAAAAGATTTTCTCCATAAGTTATCAAGAGAACTAGTTACAAAATATAATGCCATTATCATAGAAGACCTCAACATGAAAGGTATGAGTGGAGCATTAAACTTTGGAAAATCTGTTTCTGACAACGGCTGGGGAATGTTCGTACTTATGCTCCAATACAAGGCTATGTTTTGTGGTAAGCAGGTTATAAAAGTGGATAAATGGTTTCCATCTTCAAAAACTTGCTCAATTTGTGGAAATATTAAAACAGAATTAGCATTGTCAGAAAGAATCTATAGATGTGAAGAGTGTAACTCTGAAATAGACCGAGACTTAAATGCGAGTATAAATATTCGTGAAGCTGGTAGAACTCTACTAGCTTATTAAAATATATCCAGGAGAGGGACTCTCCGTAGAGCGTGGTCAATATATTTTAGATTACTAAGATACTTCCCACGAAGCCCCACCCTCTATTAGGGTGGGGTAGTTCACCTGCAGATATCAAAGAATATCCAGCTTCCTCTGAAGTTCTATAACCTACAATAGAACACGCTGTGAATATGAATGAGCAAATTATAATTTTAATCATTAAAAATAATTTCATGCTAACATCTCCCTATTTTTTAAAAATAAAAACCCCTAATCTTTAGTAATACGAAAGAATAGGGGTACTATTTTCTGTTAAGTATAACCTTAACCTATTATACATAATGAGTTTATTTATTCCTTTAAACGAGAAAAAATTATTTAGAAATTAGAGCTAATCTCTCTCTAACTGTATCGATAAACCAGCTTCTATGCTCGGGATTATCTTTTATATCTAGGTTGTCAACATTGATAACAAGAAGCTCTGATAGGTTGTAGCTCTCAAAGTATTCGCTATAGTTTTGGTTTAGATTTTCCCAATAATTTTTTTGAACTATCTGCTCATAATCTCTTCCTCTTCTCTGAATCTTTGTGATAGCATTATCAACAGTAGTTTCTAAATATATCATCAATTTTGGTTTTTGAAGATGCTCTAACATATTGAAAAGTAGCTCTTCATAGATATCGAACTCCTCTTTTGATAAATCTCCATCTTCCATCAGCATCTTTGCAAAAATAACATCTCCATAGATACTACGGTCCATAACACAGCCACCTAATTTTTCTGCTGCTTTTATCATCTCAAACCTTTTATTCAAGAAAAATACTTGAAGTGGGAATGAATATCTTTTTTTATCATAGTAAAACTTATCCAAAAGTGGATTGTTTAAAACAGGCTCTCTGAAAAAGTGAATTCCGAACTCTTCAGCTAAAATCTCTCCTAAAGTACTTTTTCCAACACCTACAACACCATCTATACAAATAATTCCATCCATTGAAGTCTCCCTTATTTTCATATCTTTAAAATAATTTTTGTAATACATATTTTCACTTCCTAAAAAATAATTTAGAATCTATTATATCATTTTTTCAAAGTATAAACAAGAATTAAGAAATTTTAGAGAATTAAAAAGAGCCTCTGGGGGGAGAGAGGCTCGATTTGGGGGGAGGATTAAAATGATTTTTTATTCCTAACTCTTTATACTACATCACTTTAAACTTTCCTTATTAAATTTAAATTTTTTTATTATTTTATTCCGTAAATTAAAATTTCAGATTTATTACTTGGAAGTTGAGTTGCTCTAACCTCTTTAAATCCAAACTTTTTAAATGAATCAATACTCTTTAAAACCTCTTCAGTAGATATCTTGCTTCCAATCTCTAAAGTATAGAAAACAGTATGGATTCCAGGTCTCATATCCATAAATCTTTTAACCTGACTTAAACTAAGTGATGGTAAAACATTTACATCTGATACTAAGATATGACAAGGTCTAGGGATGTCAGCATCTT
>JBOFYP010000074.1:0-1735 GCA_051654725.1 Cetobacterium sp. | reverse complement strand
AGATACTCTTATAAGCATAATGATTTATTAACATCTAGATTACAGTATAGAGATGAAGAAGATAACTCTCAAAACTTTGAATATATGCTAAGAGTTAATGCTTATAAAAATAGTGGAGCATTACTATCATCAATAGTATTAGCACCTAAAGTATACCATTCTTTACCAACAAATGGTGGTGGAAATTATACTAATATGCTAGGAGCTAATTTAGAGTTCGCAGGTAACTTACCATTAGGATTCACTTGGGATGGAGTTTTATATTTAGAGCAATCATTCTATAATCAAGATAGAGTAACAGGAGTTAATTCAACGTTTGATAAATCAACATCAACAACAGATAAATCTTTTGATGTTGCAGTAGAGTTATACTTATACAGAACATTTGGATTATATTCAACTGAAACAACAAACTTTGATTTCAATATGGTTGCTGGATTAGATCCTTATAAATTCAGACAATATAATATGTATTCATATGGAAAAGATACACCTAATACAAATCTTCCTGAAAAAGATAAATTATATCCAAAAGGATTATATTCAAAAACATCTAGAAATACTTATGATGCACAATTAGTATTAGATGTAACAGCAACTCATCAATTAACACCGGCAATATCATTAAAAGCTGGAGTTGGAGCTGAATATAGAAACTGGAATAATGTTAGTCAAGATAGTGCTAAGGACTGGAGATGGCAACCGTTCGCATTCACTAGCATGAATGTAAAGTTCTAATTAAAAAATAAATAAAATAATATTTCCTTGTAAGAGAAATCTTACAAGGATTTTTTTATAAAAACTAGGAGGAAAGATGAAAAAACATTTGATGACAATGGTATTTTTATTCTCGATTACAGCTTTTGGAAATATATCAGAAAGAGTATATCAAAAAATAGAAAATGAAGCAATAACTCAAGATGATAGAAATTTATATATAAGAACACAAGAAAGAGCATATAATAGAATTTTATCTTTAGGAAAAAAATCAGGACTTTCTTTAGATAAAATAGACGATGAAGTGTTAAGATTAGAAAAAAGATATGGAGCAGATTATGAAATAATTTACAAAAACTTCTACTACAATGTTAAAGAGATGACAAAAGAACAGGAAAAGTTAGAAAAAGATATTCAGTTAAATAAAGTAAAAAAAGAAGAATATAAAAAAATAATAACAACAACAAAAATACCTTTAAAAGTAATGGCTTACATAGAAGCAGAAGCTGAAAAAAAATATGCAGAAAATTATTCTGAAAGAGTAAAGTACATTGAAGAATTAATAAATTTTTATAATTATTTAAATAAATAAAAAAACTTCTTGACGAGTTCTAAAAGTTGTGGTATGATTATATATGTCAGCGGCGAATACCGCAGACAGAAAGAAAATAAGGACATTAGCAACCGAATAGAGAAAATAGTCAGAAATGTTGTGAAAACAACAAAATGCTAGTAATAGCAAAACCATTTAGATGGTTAAAAGGTGTAATATAGTCTTAGGACTTAAAATATATGAATGAAGAGTTTGATCCTGGCTCAGGATGAACGCTGACAGAATGCTTAACACATGCAAGTCGATTCAATTTACCTTCGGGTATTGAGGATGGCGGACGGGTGAGTAACGCGTAAGGAACTTGCCTCTTGGACTGGGACAACTGTTGGAAACGACAGCTAATACCGGATATTATGAGATTCTCGCATGAGAAACTTATGAAAGCTATATGCGCCAAGAGAGAGC
>JBOFYP010000073.1:0-84609 GCA_051654725.1 Cetobacterium sp. | reverse complement strand
ATTACTGGTAATCCTGAAATCTTATATCTTCTCATAATCTCTTCAGCATGCCATACTGTTGAATCTTTTGTTAGAGTTACTGGATTTTTTATCATTCCACTTTCATTTCTTTTTACTCTATCTACTTCAGCAGCTTGATCTTCTATACTCATATTTTTATGAATAAATCCGATTCCACCTTGTCTAGCTAAAGCTATTGCTAAATCTCCCTCTGTTACTGTATCCATTGCAGCACTTAGAATTGGAATATTTAATTCGATATCTTTAGTAAGTCTTGTTTTCAAACTAACTTCATGTGGTAATACCTCTGATTTTGCTGGAACTAGTAGTACATCATCAAACGTAATCGCTTCTTTTATTATTTTTCCATTCATCATTTCCTATTCCCTCCAAATTTTTCAATGTTTTAAATAAAGACCTGCACTTTTTATAATCACTGTGCAGGTCTTTTTTTATTTATTTTTGTTATTATAACACATTTTTGAACCTATGTCATTTCTAAAAAACATTTTTTTACATTTTATTTTTTTTACATCAGAATATGCTTTTTCTTTAGCTTCTTCTAGACTCTCTCCAAAAGCAACTACAGATAAAACTCTCCCTCCATTTGTTTGTAAAATCTCATTCTCCATTTTAGTTCCCATATGGAAAACTAATGATTCTAAATTTTCTGGAATTTCAATTTCACTTCCTATAGTTGAAGATTTTGGATAATTTTCTGAAGCCATAACTACTGCTACAGTATATCTATCGTCCCAAGTTAACTCTACCTCTTTTTCATCCATTAAGTCTAAAATTGCTTTTACAAAATCAGATTTTAATCTTGGAAGTATTCCTTCAGCTTCTGGGTCTCCAAATCTTGCATTAAACTCAATAGTTTTTACACCTTCTTTTGTTAACATCACTCCACCAAAAAGGAATCCTTTAAAAGGAATACCATCTTTCTTCATTCCTAAAGCCATTGGTTTTAATATTTTGTTAACTGTTTCATCTATTATTTTTGAATCTATCTTATCAACAGGAGAATATACACCCATTCCACCTGTATTTGGTCCCTCGTCATTATCATAAGCTCTTTTGTGGTCTTGAGCTACTTCTAAAGGAATAACTATATCTCCATTTGTTAAAGCTATTATAGAAAATTCAAATCCATCTAGATACTCCTCTATAACAACTTTATTTCCAGGAATACTGAACGCTATCTCTAAAGCTTCAATTGCTTCATCTTTAGAAAATGCTACCGTTACTCCTTTCCCAGCTTTTAACCCATCCTCTTTTATAACTATTGGAGCACCTTTTTCTTCAACATAAGCTTTTGCTAGAGATAACTCTCTAAAAGTTTCATAAGCTCCTGTAGGAACATCATATTTTTTCATAAGCTCTTTTGCAAAATCTTTACTAGATTCTATTCTTGCAGCAGCCTTTGTTGGTCCAAATATTTTAAGTCCATGTTTTTCAAATTCATCAACTATTCCTAAAGCTAAAACATTTTCTGGTCCAACTATAGTTAAATCTATTTTTTCTTTTAATGCAAATTGAACTAACTCTTCTATTGATTCATCTGATATATTGATTAGTTTTCCTACGTTTTCCATTCCTACATTTCCAGGAGCTATAAATACCTCTTTTACTAATTCACTCTGCTTTACTTTCCATGCTATTGTGTGCTCTCTTCCACCTTTTCCAATTACAAGAACTTTCATAAACTCCTCCAAAATTAGTGTTTAAAATGTCTAACTGCTGTAAATACCATTGCTATTCCATGTTTATTACACTCTTCTATTGATAGTGCATCTTTTATTGATCCACCAGGTTGAATAATAGCTTTTATTCCATACTTTGCTGCTAACTCTACTGTGTCAGCCATCGGGAAAAATGCATCAGATGCCATTACAGAACCATTACATCTCTCTCCACCTTGCTCTAAAGCTATTTTAGCTGCTCCTACTCTATTCATCTGACCTGCTCCTACTCCTATTGTTTGGTTATTTTTTCCAACCACAATAGCATTAGATTTTACATGTTTTACAACATTCCAGTTGAATATTAAATCCTCTATCTCATCTTCTGTCGGTTTTCTATCTGTTACACAAACTAGATTATCCTTAGATACACTTTTTTCATCAAATTCTTGAATTAAAGCTCCATCCATTACAGAAGTAATTTTCTTCTTATTTAAAATATTTGTATTCATATCTAATTTCATTACTCTTATATTTTTCTTTTGAGTTATTATTTGTAACGCTTCTTTGTCATACCCTGGAGCAATTACGATTTCTAAAAATAGCGTTGCTAAACCTTCTGCAACCTCTTTAGTTATAATTGAATTTGAAGCAACTATTCCTCCAAAAATCGATACTTTGTCTGCTTCGTAAGCTCTCTGCCAAGCTAACTCTATATTTTCAGCACTACCAACACCACAAGGATTCATATGTTTAACTGCTACAACAGTTGGTTTTTTAAACTCTTTCAAAATCTCTAAAGCTGCATTTGTATCTTGAATATTATTATAAGACAGCTCTTTTCCATGAAGTTGAACTGCATTACCTAATGAATATCCAGCAAAACTACTTTTGTAGAATCCTGCTTTCTGATGTGGATTCTCTCCATATCTTAAATCTTGAACTTTTTCATAAGTTACAGTTATACTTTCTGGAAACTCTTCTTTTACTTTTGCTGTTAAGTATTCTGCTATTAAAGTATCATATGCAGATGTATATCTAAATACTTTTGCTGCAAATTTTTCTCTTGTTTCTAACTCTGTATCTCCATGTTTTTCTAATTCTGATACTACAGTATCATAATCTTTTGGGTCTACTATAACAGTTACTGATTTGTAATTTTTCGCTGCTGATCTTAGCATACTTGGTCCACCAATATCTATATTCTCTATTAGCTCTTCATGAGTTGCTCCAACTTTTGATAAAGTTTCTTTAAATGGATATAGATTAACAACAACCATATCTATCATATCTATGTTATTTTCTTTTAAAGTTTTTAAATGTTCAGGGTTGTCTCTTACACAAAGCAATGCTCCGTGAACATTCGGATGTAATGTTTTTACTCTTCCATCCATTATTTCAGGGAAATTTGTAATATCTGATATACTTAAAGTTTTTATACCAGCCTCGTCTAATGTTTTTTTAGTTCCACCTGTAGATATAATCTCGTAATTTAAAGAAACTAATTTTTTAGTAAATTCAACAATTCCTGTTTTATCAGATACACTTATCAATACACGTTTCATATATTTATTCTCCCTTTTTAAATAACTTTGTTAAAACCATTGGATATATTTTATGTTCTACTTCATGAACTTTTTTTCTTAACTCTTCTAGTGTTGAGTTAATATCTACTTTTATTCTTTCTTGATATATTATTTTTCCAGTATCTACTCCACTATCAACATAATGAATAGTAACTCCTGTTTTAGTTACACCTGCTTCAAAAGCATCTCCTATTCCATCTTTTCCTGGAAATTCTGGGAGGTATGCAGGATGGATATTTATTATCTTATTGAAATATTCCTCTAACAAAACAGGAGATATTATTCTCATATAACCTGCTAATGCTATGTACTCTATCTCTTCTTTTTTTAGAATTTCAATAATTTTTTCTTCAAACTCCATTTTACTGCCATACTCTTTAGGATTTACAAAATAATATTTTATGTTTAAGGCTTTTGCTCGTTCAATTGCAAAAGCGTTTTCTCTATCAACAATTAGAGTAGTTACAATATATCCTTCAGCTTCTCCTGATTTTTGGGCATCCACTATTCTTTGAAAATTGCTTCCGTTTCCAGAAGCAAATACTGCAATTTTTACCATTTTATTTCTACTCCAGAAGTTTTACTTACCTCTCCTAAAATCATTGGATTTTCTCCCAACTCTTTCAATTTATTTATTAAGTTCTCTTTATTTTCTAAAGATACAACAAATATAAATCCAACTCCCATATTGAATACATTGAACATCTCTTTTTTAGGAACTCCACCTTTTTCCTCTAAGAATTTAAATATTTTTAATTCATTAACATTTTTACTGTCAATCTCTACTCCTAATCCTTCAGGTATAATTCTAGGAATATTTTCATAGAATCCTCCACCTGTTATATGGCACATACCTTTTACATCTACAGATTTTAAAGTTTCTTTTACTGTTTTAACATATATTCTTGTAGGTGTTAAAAGCTCTTCTCCTAAACTTTTTTCAAAACCTTCATAAGTTTTTTTCAAATCTAAATTAGCATCTTTAATTATTTTTCTAACTAAAGAGAATCCATTCGAATGAACTCCACTTGAAGATATTCCAACTATGAAATCTCCTGCTTCGATATTTTGTCCAGTTATTAAATCTTTTTTCTCTACTGCTCCAACTGTAAACCCAGCAATATCATAATGCCCTTCACTATACATTCCAGGCATCTCCGCTGTTTCTCCACCTATAAGTGCACACTCAGCATGAACACACCCATCTGCTACACCTTTTACTATACTTTCTATTTGTTCAGGATAATTTTTTCCAACTGCTATATAGTCTAAGAAATATAATGGCATAGCTCCTTGAACTAAAACATCATTTACACACATAGCCACTACGTCTTGACCAATTGTATCGTGCTTATCCATTTCAAAAGCTAACATTAACTTTGTTCCAACCCCATCTGTTCCACTAACTAAAACTGGCTCTTTCATATTCAGTTGTGACAAATCAAACATTCCACCAAACGCACCTAAGCTATTCATAGCACCTTTTACTTTAGTTCTATCTACATGACTTTTAATTCTTCTTACTGATTCATATCCTGCTTCTAAACTTACTCCAGCTTCCATATATTTATTACTCAATTTTCATCTCCCCTATTTCTTTAAATTTTCTAATAAACTAAACATACTTGTTGGATATTTTCCAGTAAAACATGCCATACATATATTTTTCCCTAACCCTTCTAGCATTCCATCATGTGATAAAAATGCTAATGAATCAGCACCTATATACTCCCCTAACTCTTTTGGTGACATTCTTGTGCTTATCAACTCATTATAAGTCGAAGTATCTACTCCATAGAAACATGGACTTATAATTGGAGATGAAGCTATTCTCATATGAACCTCTTTTGCTCCAGCTTCTTTTAGTAGTTTTATAATATGTCTTGAAGTTGTCCCTCTAACTATAGAATCATCTACTAAAACAACTCTTTTATCTTTTACAACTGCTTCCATTGCAGAAAGCTTCATTTTAACTCCACGCTCTCTTTGTTGTTGATTTGGTTTTATGAATGTTCTTCCCACGTATCTATTTTTTACAAGCCCCATCTCATAAGGAATTCCAGAATAATCTGAATAACCCATAGCTGATGATAGCGATGAATCTGGAACCCCTATAACTATATCTGCTTCTACTGGATTCTCTTTTGCTAAAATATTTCCACAACTTCTTCTACTTGTATGTACATTCAATCCATTTATACTACTATCTGGTCTTGAGAAATATATATATTCCATTGAGCACATCTTATCTTGAGTACAATCAGTATATTGTGAACTTTCTATTCCTGATTTTGAAATCTTTAAAACTTCAGCTGGTTTTAAAGCTCTCATATACTCTGCACCTACTATCTCAAATGCAGAACTTTCAGAACTGAAAACATATCCGTCTTCTAGCTTTCCAATAGATAATGGTCTGAATCCATTTTTATCTCTTATTACAAATAAATTTTCACTGTTCATTATTAGAAACGAGAAAGCTCCTTCTAATTTTGGTAGAGCTTTTAGTATTTTTTCGTGGAAATCTCCCACTTCTCTTTGAATAAGGTGTCCTATTATTTCACTATCAGAAGTTGTATGGAATATACTTCCCATAGCTTCTAACTGCATTTTCAACTCTTTAGCATTTACTATATTTCCATTATGAGCTATTACAAAATCTCCAGTATGAGAACGAACTAGTATCGGTTGAACATTTTCTATTCCCCCTCCACCAGTTGTTGCATATCTAACATGTCCAATAGACATTTTTCCTGGTAATCTAGACATTCTTTCTGTATTGAAAACCTCAGTTACTAACCCTTCACCTTTTTCTCTGACAATATTTTGCCCGTCAGAGGAAGCTATTCCAGCTCCCTCTTGACCCCTATGTTGTAACGAGTGTAAACCATAGTATGTTAATTGTGATGCATCCTCTACATTAAATACTCCAAAAACTCCACACTCTTCATTTATTTTTCCACTTAAAAAATACTCTATCTCAGTTCTCATTTTTACCCCACTATTTTATTTAATCTAGCTAAAACTTCTTGATAAGCTTCTTCAACATCCCCTAAATCTCTTCTGAATCTATCTTTATCTAATTTTTTTCTAGTTTCTTTATCCCATAGTCTACAACAATCTGGAGATATTTCATCTGCTAGAATTACATTTCCTTCTCTATCTTTTCCAAATTCTATTTTGAAGTCAACTAATTCAATTCCTATTTTTAAGAAAAGGTCTTTTAATAGTTCATTTATTTTTTTAGTTTGAGAGTAAAGAGATTCTAACTCTACTTTTGTTGCAAGTCCAAGAGCTACTGCATGATAGTCATTTATTAACGGATCACCTAACTCATCTTTTTTATAACATATTTCAAATATTGGAGTATCTAAAACTTTTCCCTCTTCTATTTTGAAAAGTTTAGCAGTTGAACCAGCTAAAGTATTTCTTACAATAACTTCTAATGGAATAATCTCTACTTTTTTACAAAGTTGAGCTCTTTCAGATAAGTTTTCTATTAAGTGAGTTTCTACTCCATTCTTTTTTAAATAATCATAAATTATTGTTGTTATTTTACTATTTAAAATACCTTTGTTTTGTATTTGACCTTTTTTTAAATTATTAAAAGCTGTTGCATCATCTTTGTAATAAATAATAACTTCATCTGGATTTTCTGTTTTGTATACCTTTTTAGCTTTTCCTTCATATAATTTATTCTCTTCTACTAACAACATTTGGTCACTCTCCCACTTTATTTTTAATTTTTTTTAAATTTATTTTTTAAAATAATTAACCCCATTAGTGAATAAATCTTGATTTTTATTTCCATCTATATTTTTTAATAAACCATCTTCATATCTTTCTGAATGCCCCATTTTTCCAAGTATTCTTCCACACTTTGAAACTATTCCCTCTATAGCATAAGTTGATCCATTTAAGTTATAATTTTTATCCATTGTTACATTTCCATCTTCATCACAATACTGAGTTATAACTTGTCCATTTTTAAATAACTCTTCTGCAAACTCTTTACTTACTACAAATTTTCCCTCTCCATGTGATACAGGTATATTATGCTTCTCTCCTACAACGAACGAACTCATCCAAGGAGAGTTATTTGAAGTTATCTTTGTACTAACAACTCTTGATATATGTCTATTTATATCATTTCTAAATAATGTTGGTGAATTTTCATTTACACTATCCACATCTCCATATGGTAGTAATCCTGATTTTATAAGAGCTTGGAATCCATTACATATACCTAATACCAAACCTTCATTATTTAAAAACTCTTTCATACTCTCTTTTATCTTCTTGTTTTGAAGAATATTTGCAATAAATTTTCCAGAACCATCTGGTTCATCTCCTGCACTGAATCCACCAGGAATCATAAAGATTTGAGTTGATTTCATTTTTTTAGATAATGTATCAATACTCTCTTTTATCTCTTCTACTCCTAAATTATTAAATACATATATTTCAACTTCTGCTCCAGCACTTTCAAAAGCTTTCTTAGTATCATATTCACAATTTGTTCCTGGGAATACTGTTACTAAAACTTTCGGTTTATCATAAAGTTTTTTAGCTTTAAATTCAGTTGACGTCTTATATTCACTCTCTATAACTTCACCTTTTGTTTCTGCTGTATAAGGATATATTTTACTGTATCTTTTTTCCCAATGAGCGATTAAAGCATCTATCTCAAAGCTTTCACCATTTAGTTCTACTACTGATTCTTTCACTGTTTTTCCTATAAGTATTCCAAACTCTAAAGGCTCTGATGATTCTACAATCATATCTCCTGGCATTAAATCGAATAATTTTTCTGATGTTTCTAATTTAGCACCTATTTTATTTCCAAAAGCCATCTTTATTACAGCTTCTGCTATTCCACCAAATTTAATTGTAGATGCAGAAATAATCTTTCCATTTTTTATAGCATTTTCAACTAAATCGAAACTGTTTTTTATCTTTTTAAAATCAGGAACTTCTCCTAATAATCTTTCACTTTTAATTAAATAGATTGAATTCTCCTCTTTTTTAAACTCTGGAGATATTATATTTTTTACATCCTCTGTCGTAACTGCAAATGATATCAATGTTGGAGGTACATCTAAATCTTTAAATGTTCCACTCATACTATCTTTTCCACCTATTGCAGGTGTTTCAAATTCTAATTGAGCTTCTATTCCACCTAATAATGCTGCAAAAGGTTTTCCCCATCTCGTAGAATCTTTTCCTAATCTTTCGAAATACTCTTGGAATGAAAGTCTAGCTTTTCTATAGCTTCCTCCTGTTGCAATTATTCTTGCTAAAGATTCTATAACAGCATATTGAGCTCCTAAATATGCTGAGTATTCAGAGATTAATGGATTATACCCATAAGTCATTATTGAGCAAGTGTTTGTTAATTTTTCTGTAGGTAACTTTTGTACACTCGCTTCTGATTCTGTCAATTGATACTTTCCACCATAAGGCATTAATACAGTGCTTCTACCTATTGAAGCATCAAACATTTCCACCATACCTCTTTGTGAAGCTATGTTCATACTGCTTAACATCTCTTTTACTTTTTCTTTTACATCAACATTTGTTTCATTCATGAATGGATTAATCTTATCTGATGAAACTACTTTAACATCTTGAATCTGTCTTACTCCATTTGTATCTAAAAACTCTCTTGATAAATCTACTAACGTTTCATTTTTATATTTTACAACTAATCTTTCCTCTTTTGTAACTACTGCAACTAATGACGACTCTAAGTTTTCTATTTTTACTAGCTCTTGGAATCTTTCAGCATCTTTAGCCTCTACTACTACAGCCATTCTTTCTTGAGATTCTGAGATAGCTAACTCTGTACCATTAAGCCCTAGATATTTAACTAAAACTGTGTCTAAGTTAATTTCTACTCCTCTAGCAATTTCACCTATTGCAACACTAACTCCTCCAGCACCAAAATCATTTGATTTTTTGATTAATCTAGTTACCTCTGGATTTCGGAATAATCTTTGGATTCTTCTTTCCACTGGTGCATTTCCTTTTTGAACCTCTGAAGAACACTTTGTTAATGAAGTTTCATTATGTTCTTTTGATGATCCAGTAGCTCCACCAACACCATCTCTTCCTGTTTTTCCTCCGATTAGTATAACTATATCTCCTGGTACTGGACTTTCTCTTCTTACATACTCTTTTTTCACTGCTCCAACTACTGCTCCAACTTCCATTCTTTTAGCTTTATATCCATTATGGTAAATCTCTTTTACGAATGTTGTTGTTAAACCTATTTGATTTCCATAAGATGAATAACCATGTGCAGCACCTTTTGATATTTTTTCTTGAGGTAATTTATTTTGCATAGTATTTTCTATACCCTCTGTTATATCTCCAGCTCCTGTTATTCTCATAGCTTGATAAACGTATGATCTTCCTGATAATGGATCTCTTATTGCTCCACCAACACAAGTACTTGCTCCACCAAAAGGCTCTATCTCTGTTGGGTGATTATGAGTTTCATTTTTAAACATCAATAACCATTTTTCAGTTACACCATCTACGTCTACATCTACTTCAACACTACAAGCATTTATCTCTTCTGATTCTTCCAAATCATCAAGTTTACCTATTCTTCTTAAATATCTTCCACCAATAGTTGCCATATCCATTAAAGTTAACGGCTTTTCCTCTCTTCCCAACTCTTTTCTAAGATTTAAATATCCATCAAAAGCTTTTTGAATATTTTCTGTCAGCTCTCCACACCCTATTTTGATATCTTTTAAATATGTTTCAAAAGTTGTATGTCTACAGTGGTCTGACCAATATGTATCTAGTACTTTTATCTCTGTTTCTTTTGGGTCTCTTTTTTCTTCATTTTTAAAGTAATTTTGAATATGCTTTAAATCCTCTAACGTCATTGCTAATCCATGTTCATTTAAAAATTTCTCTAACTCTTCAGAAGTTTTATTTATAAATCCTGTGTAAGTTGGAACAGGATCTATATCTATATTTTCATCTAATTTTATCTCTTCTAAATTCTTAACTCTTGTTTCAATTGGATTGATTAAATACTCTTTTACTTTTTCAAAGTTTTTAATCTCTCCGTGGAATACTAATAATTTTCCACTTTTTATTTGAACTCCAGCTTTATTGTTTAAAAGCATTAAACATTGCTCTGCTGAATCCGCTCTTTGGTCGTATTGTCCAGGTAAAAACTCTGTTGCTAAATACTGCTTTCCTTCTAATTGAACAGTTTCATAAACATTATCTGTAACTGGTTCTGATAAAACTTTATTTTTTAAAAGTTCTAAGTCTTCCTCTGTACAATTAAAAACATCGTAAACATTATATAAATCTATATTTTCAATTTTGTTTTCTTTTAAATTTTCTAAAAGTTCACTTTTTACTCCTAAACTTTCTACTTGGAACCCCTCTTTTTTCTTAACAAATACCCTTTTGTTCATTAAAATCCTCCCTAAAATGAATTAGCTTTATTTATTAAATCTTCTATCTCATTACCACAATAATTTATATGCCCCATTTTTCTATCTTTTTTCCACTCTGTTTTCCCATAAATATGTAAGTTTGTATTTTCACTTAAATTTATCGCTTTTATTTTCTCTTCATCTTCACCCATGATATTTAGCATAACAACTGGTATTATTAATTTTATCTCTGGAAGTTTTTCACCTAAAATACCCATCAGATGAATATCAAATTGTGAATAATTACAAGCATCCATAGTGTAATGTGCACTATTATGAGGTCTTGGAGCCATTTCATTAAAATATATTTCGTCATTTTTTACAAAATATTCAATTCCTAAAGGACCATATATATCTAGTTCTTTAACTATTTTTTTTGAAAAAATTTCAATTTCATCTTGAAGATTTTTTGAAATTCTTGCTGGAACAATTGTCTTATTTAATATTCCGTTTTTATGAATATTTTCACCTACTGGAAATGTTATAACATCTCCGTTTATTCCCCTAATAACCATGCAAGATACTTCTTTTTGAAAATCTACCATTTTCTCTAAAATATATTCAATCGGTTTCCAATCTACACTTAGCAAATCTTCCTCCTTCAATATTTTCCATTGTCCTTTTCCATCATATCCCCCAGAACATGTTTTTAATATAGAAGGTACTCCAATCTTTTTAAAAGCTATTTTTGCTGATTCTAAATCTTTTACTTCTTCAAAATCCGCTGTTCTAATTCCTATTTTATTAACAGCTGATTTCTCTCTTACTCTATGCTGACTCAAGTATAAAGGTGTAGCCCCTTGAGGTATATTCCCCCTTTTATCCTCTAGGAATTTTATAACTTCACTTGGAACATTTTCAAATTCGTAAGTTATTACATCTGTATTTTCACATAAGTTTTCTAAACTTTTTTCATCATTATATTTTGATACTAGATGAATATCAGCACTTAAATTTCCACAAGAATCTGGATTCGGATCTAATATAATTGTTTTATAACTCATTTTTGTTGCTGAATCACAAAGCATTTTAGCTAATTGCCCACCACCTAAAATTCCAATTGTTCTAGATTTTTTCATCTAAAATCATCCTTTCCATATTTTCTCTATATTTTTTTATCTTCTCTCCAATTTCAGAATCTTTTATCCCTAGTATTTTTACTGCTAGTAACCCAGCATTTTTAGCTCCACCTATTGAAACAGTAGCTACTGGAACTCCTCCTGGCATTTGAACTATTGATAAAAGTGAATCTATCCCCTTTAAAGTTTTACTTTCAATAGGTACTCCAATAACTGGTAAATCTGTTAGACTTGCTACCATTCCTGGTAGATGAGCCGCTCCTCCTGCTCCTGCAACAATTACTTCAATCCCTCTACTTTTAGCCTCTTTAGCGTAAGTAAACATTAAATCTGGTGTTCTATGAGCTGAAACTATCTTAACTTCATGCTCTACTCCAAACTCTTTCAAAATGCTTATGCACTCATTCATTGTTGGTAAGTCTGATTTACTTCCCATTATTACACCTATTCTCACTCTATTTCCTCCCTAAAGTTAAAAAATAAAAAACGCACATTACTAAAAAGGTTACAACTATCCCTTTTCAATAATCTGCGTTTTTACACACTTATTCCATTCTTTTGAAGCTCTATTTTTTAGGTTTTCTGTTTTATTTCTTCTCTGTAGTTTTAGCACCTTATTAGCTCTCCTTTTTAATTTTTTGAGTCAACTAAAAAAGTCTACAAAAAAAGGAAATTACAATGTAATTTCCTACAAGATTAATTTTAACTATACTAAAAAAAGACTATGTTAAAATTTTATTCTTGTAGTCTGCCAATGATGGTGGCAGGTAGAGACTCGTTGACCTTATTACAACTATTATACAAGTGTTTATTTTATTTGTTTGATTTTCTTAATTCAATACTAACATACTGTTCGCTTTTTTTCAACTTTTTTTTCACAATAAAAAAAGTTCTCTGATTTTTATATCAGAGAACCCTTGATTTTATTATATTTTCTTTTTAGAAAACTTTCTTTTAATTCCTTCTGCAAACTCCTCTACTGATATGTATAAAACTGGAATTACAACCAGTGTTAATATCGTTGAGAATGACAATCCAAATATTACAGCAATTGACATTCCAGAATATAGTTCTGCTCCCTCTCCAAATCCTAAAGCTAGAGGTATCATTCCACAAACTGTTGTCATAGTTGTCATTAATATTGGTCTAAGTCTTGTTTTACAAGATTCTCTTACTGCATCATTAAGCTCTTGACCTCTTTCTCTTAGAATTTTAATAAAGTCTATTAGAACTATTGCATTATTTACAACGGTTCCTGCTAGCATTATTATTCCAATCATAACCATCATATCAAATGGTGAGTTTGTAAGTAGTAATCCACCATAAACACCAATCATAGCTAAAGGTACTGAAGCTAAAATTATTCCAGGTAATAAAAAGTTTTCAAATTGAGATGCCAAGATTGCATAGATTAAGAATATTGAAATTCCTAAAGCCATACCCATCTGTACTATAGCCTCGTTAAACATTTGAGACATTCCACCCCAAGAGTATGTAACACCTTTTGGTGGATTTGCTTCTTCATAAGCTTTTACAATCTCACCTTGAACTTTACTTAAACCTATTCCTCCATCATTTGCTGAAACAGATACATAGAAAATTTTATCTGTTTTAGTTACTTTTGAAGCTCCCTCAGCCATAACTATCTCTGCAACATCTGAAACTTTTATGAATTTACCATCTGAACTTCTAACGTTAAGCTCTTCTAGTGTTGAAACATTCGTTCTTGCTTCTTTTGGTAATCTTATTAATACATCAATCTCTTCTGTTCCTGTTTTTACTGACAATGTCTGACCAGTGGCTCTATTTCCTCCTAAGAAAGAATAACTGATTGTTCTACCAATCTCAAAAGGACTAATTCCATAAGCTCTTAATTTATCTCTATCAAGAACTACTCTAGCTTCAACGTTACCAGGCTCTATACTTGATGTTATATCTTTAATTCCTGAATTTTTACTAATTTTCTCTTGTACTTGCTTTGCAATACTTTGAGCAACTGTTAGTGAATCTGAAGATATTCTAAATTCAACTTCTCTATCTCCACCAGCTGTTTGATAATCATCTTTTAAATTGAATTTAATTCCTGGTATTTTTGATAACTCAGGTCTTAAATTATCCATAACTCCAAAGATTGATAAATCTCTATCTGTTTTTGGACCAATATCTACATTTACAATTCCTGTATCAGCTTTAACTAAAGAGATATATGTTTTTGTTAAAGGATTCTTTTTAACAATCTCTACTACTTGCTCTGTTATCTCTTCGGCTTTTTGAACAGAAAGACCTTTTTCAAGTTCTAAAACAATAGAATATCTTCCATAGTCTTGTTTTGGTATAAACTCTGTTCTTGTAAACATTGGACCTACTATCATCATAAATATGAATGTTAAGAATGCTGCCGCTATAGTCTTTTTTCTATTTCCTATAGCCCATTCTATAACTCCTGCGTAGAATGACTTTACTTTTCCAAAGATTTTACCCTCTTTTGTAATATCTGCATCTGCTTTTAAGAATCTACTTGCTACCATTGGCATCAATGTTAATGAAACAATTAATGCTGCAACGTTTGAGAAAATTATTGATAATGACATATCTCTAAATATCTCTCTTGCTACTCCTGGTATAAATAGAACTGGTATAAATACAACCATTGTTGTTAATGCAGAAGCTAATATCGCAACCGCAACTTCTGATGCTCCATCTTCTGATGCTTCCATAACAGGTTTTTTAAGCTCTGTTATATGTCTATAAATATTATCTATAACAACAACCGAGTTATCTGTAAGCATTCCTACTCCAATAGATAATCCCATTAAAGATATTATATTTACACTTACTCCTAATAGTGATAAAAATGCAAATGTAAAGACAATCGCTATAGGTAAAGCTAAAGATATAAGCATTGTTGCTCTTATATTTTTTAAGAATACTAATAGTACGATTGTAGCTAGAACTAATCCAGTTACTGCATTTCCTTTTACGCCTGAAATTGATGAATTTATATTTTCAGAGTAATCCATTACAATATTTACATCAACACCCGTTGGGAAATAAGGTTTCATCTCTTCTAATACTAACTTAGCATTATCAGTAATTGATAATATATTTCCATCTGTTGATTTTTCAATTGTTATCATTACTGACGACTTTCCATCAAGTTTTGTAATTTCACTTTCATCTTCTGTTGTTAATACAACTTTAGCAACATCTTTTAATCTTAATGTTTTTCCATTACTTTTTAAAATCATATTTTCAAATTCATCTAAGTAACTAAACTCACCCATAAATCTAGCTACAACATCTTTACCTCCAGTTTTTATAACTCCTAAAGGAACATTTAAAGATGATGTTTTTATTAAGTCATAAAGTTCTACTGGTGTTAAATCGTATGCAGCCAATCTATCAGTATCAAACTGTATTTGAATCTGTTTATCTGGTGAACCTGCAGTATCAACACTTCCTACTCCAGCTATTTTCTGGAATCTAGGAGTCATAAACTCATTGATAAATGTTGTTAATTCTAAGAAATTAGGTCCTGATACATTTAGCATCATTGCTGTATTTCCAGATCCTGCTAATTTCTTTTGAGTTGTTGGTTTTGATGCATCATCTGGTAAATCTCCTGATATAGCATCAATCTCTCTTTGAACATCTCCTCTTTTTAAATCTATGTTCACTCCATAATCAAATTCAATACTTACTGTCGATCTCTCAAATGATGAACTAGATGTAATTTTTTTTATTCCATCTACTCCTGATAAAGAGTCTTCAATTTTTTTTGTAATTTGACTGTTTATATCTTCTGGAACAGCTCCATTCCAAGTTGTACTTACAATAATCATTGGAATATTCATATTTGGAAGTAGTTCTGATTTCATTGATAACATTGAAACTATCCCTAAAAATACCATTGAAACCATTACCATTACTGTTGCAACTGGTCTACGTATAGCAATACCTGCTAATGACATTATTTTTCACCTCTTCGATTTCTATTTTGTCTCATTATTTACTGTAACTTCATCTCCATCAGATAGTCCAAATATACCATCAGATACTACTAAATCTCCAGTTACTAACTCTGTTGATACTATTTCTATATTAGGTTTTACAGTAGCTCCTGTTTTAACCTCTACTCTTTTAACTTTTCCATTTTCTATTTTATAAATATAGCTTAATAAATCTCTTATAAAAACAGATTCTTGTGGAACAATTAATCCAGCTCTTTTTTGAGTTGGTATAACTACTTTTACATACATTCCATCTTTTAACTCTTTTCCTGTATTATTTACAGATATTTTCACAGGGAATTTTTTAGTTTCAGAATTTGCAATTGGATTTATTGATTTTATTTCAGCACTAAACTCTTTTCCAGCTAAATCTGATACTGTTACAACTACTGGAGAACCCTCTTTTATACTACTTAACCAATATCCTGGGAAATCTACATTTATCTCCATCATATTTTCATCTACAACTGTAAATATAGCTTTATTTGCTTCTACTACATTCCCAGCTTTTAGATTAAGATTTCCAACTAAACCTGTTATCTCTGATTTTCTAGTTAATTTATCAAAATTTGATTTTTTAGATGAAAAATCTGCTACTGCATTTGTGTATGCATCTTTATAATTTAAAAGTTCAAGTTGAGAAACCATCTTTTTTTCATAAAGTTTATTAAATTTCTCGTAGTTATTTTTTGTTGATTGAAGATTAAATTTAGCTGCCTCGTAACTTGATTCTACTTTTGCATCTTTAAATTTTACTACTAATTCACCCTTATTTACAAAATCTCCATTTTTCTTTAAAACAACAGAAACTGTCCCTTGAGTTTCTAAAGTGTGATCAACCTTTTCTTGTGGCACTAAAGTTCCATCAGTTGTATACATATCTGAAACTTCTTGATTCGTTACAGTTGCTGCTACGACTGGTTTTTTCACCTTTTCTATTATTACTTCCTCTTTTTTCCCACATGCAGTTACTAAAACTGCTGCTACTGATAGTATTAAAAATCCCTTTTTCATCTTTCCTCCCGAATTAAATAAGTGACGATCTATATTTTTCAAATGCTACATAATAATTTAATCTTGATGAGTTATATTCCACTGAAGCTTCTCTGTATTGACTTTCTGCCAACAAATAATCAACAGTTGAAATTAATCCTGCATTGTATCTCTCTGTATCTATATTGAAGTTTTCTGTTGCTGCTTCTAAAGCTTTACTTCTTGAATTTTTTAATTGCTGTAAACGTATTAGCTCTCTATAATTTTTTGTTACTGACAATTTTATATTATCCAAAGTTAATTCTTGATTTAAGTTTTCAATATTTTCATTATTCTTAGCTACGTTATATTGGTCTATACCGCTTCCAAATGAGAATACATCCCATTTAACACTTATTCCACCTCTCCATTCTGCATTATCAAAACTATTATCAAAATGATGGCTTTCTTTTGCAGTACCATAAGTTCCAAATGCATCTACTTGAGGTAATAATGTTGATCTCGTTACAATTTTTTGTGCTGATGCATATTCAACTTTATTTATTGCTAATTTTGCAGATAAACTACTTGTTAATGCTACATTTAAATCATTATCAAAATTTATTCCAGCTGTTAAATTTGTAGGAACTACGAAATCTCTCAATACTATCTCTTCACCTTTAGGAATCATAAGTTTTAATTTTAAATCTTTTTTTGCTATCTCTAAATTTGTTTTTGTTCCTGTAATTTGAGATTCTAATTCTAAGATTGAATATTCTGTTTTTAATAAATCAGCTTTTGTTATTAATCTTAAATCTAATTGCTCTTTTTGCTTCATATTTCTAGCTTCTAACTCTTTCATAGAAACTTCTAATACAGTTAAATCCTTTTCATAATTTATAATACTTGAATAGATTGAAATTATATCTAATCTTACATCTCTTTTTTCTGCTAAAACATATATGTTAGCCATATTTTTAGAAGCTTCTGCTCCTATAACTCCACCTGTTATAGCCCCACCTCTAAATAAAGGTTGATACAAACCCAGAGTTTGTGTATATCCAGATTTTTGATTATCATTCATATCATTCATAGATCTTGCTGTATGCTCTGACCTTTGATATTTTCCATCATATGTAACTGTTGGTAATGCGGCTTTAAAAGCTCTTCTTACATTCAAAATAGCATTTTCTCTAGAAAGCTCTGTACTTTTTATTGTTTTTCCATTTTCTAATGCTAAATCAATTGCACTTTCTAACGTTAACTCTCTCGAAAAGGCTGCTGTTGAAAGTAATACTAGTAATCCTAATAACTTTTTCATTAATTTCCTCCTGTTAATAATTTTAAAATTCCATTTACAACTAAATCTACCTCTTGGTCTAACTCTATTTTATTTACTCTTTTCTTAAACTCTTCTATGTCACTTATAAAATAATCCTCTGTATTCTTATAAAACAATCTTTCCATTCGGTAAGTTTTTATACCACCTAAAATAAAAATTATCATAACACTTATCTCTTTTTCAGAATAATTTACATTTGGAATATTTTTTATGATTTTTTTTAAAAATTTCCGATTTAAAAATTCGATTTTTAAAAGCCTATCTCTAAGTTCTGGAGTAAGGTGCTCTAAATTTCTTGTCAAATTTATTAATATTAAATGTGACTTTAAATTTTCTGATGACGTTACAAATCTTTTTATAATAAATGATTTTAACTGCTCTCTATAATCGAATGTTTTATTTGTAAGAACCTCTAATTCATTTTCTCGTATTTTATAAACTCCTTCTACAATATCTTCTAATAATTTATCTTTAGATTTAAAATATGTATAAAAACTACCTTTAGCAATACCTAAATGAGTAGTTATATCTTCTACTCTTGTTTTAAAAACACCTTTTTTTAAAAGAACATCCTTTGCTGCTTCTAAAATTTTATTTTTTTTATCCATTTATGCTCCTTAATAAAACTAATTCTAAAATGACCACATAGTCACAGAATATTTTAATCTATAATGACCAATTAGTCAATGATTTTTTACCATACATTATGAGCATTTGAATTAAATCCAGATGAAGTTGAATAATATTTAGCATCAATTGGCTTATCATCATGTATTAATATCAATCCTTTAGTTGATTTAACAGCTTCATTACACAAATCATTTTCATCTAAATTATTATACACTTGACTCTGTGTACTATCTAATATATGAAATCCTAATTTTGCATATCTATTTCTCAATAAATCTTTAGCTGCATATGTTCTAGCAGCTATAGCTTGAACTTTTAAAGCTTCTAAACCAAAACTTTTAGGCATTTCACTTGGAACCACCTGAAGTAGATAATCTTCTATTAATATTTCGTTTATAAGATTTAAATTTTTACCTTCATTTGCTAAACGTATTTCAAAACTTCCTTTGTAAGTAGGATATTTATGATTTTTTATATTTCTTTTTATATTAGTCAATGAAATCATCTTATTTGATGTAATTGATATATAATTTTTTGTTTTTACTTTCAATTTACCATTTATAATGACTTGAGTAAATCCATCTTTAGATACAAAATCTATTAATGTATTTTCAGATATTTTCAAATTTGCATCCTTACTTTTTATTCTTAAAGTTCCTGCTGAATACATAGTAATTTTAGTGTGATCTATTGAGCTATATCCGCTATTCATAATTCCAACTTTTATCTTATCCTCTAAACCTTTTACAGATTTAATATTTTTAATTTTTGTATCAAAATAATATCTTTCTAAAACTTTTTTATACGAATAACCTTTATTTTTAGTTAAATCCATTGCTGACCATTGAGGGATTCCAGAGCCATGCCCATATCCTCCACCATATATATTGTAAGAACCATTTGCAGATTTTTGAATTGATAAAAATGCTGATGGTAATAGTGATGGGTTTTTTGAAATAGGTTTTTCATTATAAGTTTGACTACCACCTTTAGCTCCAAATAAATTTACTACTGAATTTATACTATTTTTTCCAACTCCTAAAACACTTCTAACATTTCCTTCTTTAGCAACTATATATTGACCTCTAGTCCCTTTCACTAAAAGCTTTATAACAAGTCCTGATTTTCCTCTTTCTAAAATTCTAATATCTACTACTTCTCCTACTGGATTTAGTGGTAAAGACTTATAACTCCATTCATTTTTGTCATAAGTTAAAACCTCTTTTGGTCTTCTTTTAGAAAGAGAAACTAAGTTTTTGTTCAATACATTACTTAATTCATTCTTACTTAAACTTAATTTCCATCTCCAATAATTAGAACTATCTCCATGACCTCTAACTTTTGTATTTTTATAAAAAGCTAAAAACTCAGCTTCTGAGTATGATTTGAATGGCATTTTTGGAAATTCCATATCATTAACATATTTAAGATATGTTATTGGCTTAGCTATTGGCACATTATCTTTTATATAATTTCCATACAAATCTACTCTGTCGCCTTTTAAATTATTACTTTTTTTATTATTTTGTTTCGGTTTAACTATTTTTGATTTATTCACTTTTGCCGAACTTTTACTATAATCTTTTGTTGAATTTCCAGTACAAGCTAAAAAACTCAAAAGACAAAAACTTAATATAACTATATTTTTTATCCTCATTATAATTCTATTCCTTTTTCTAATATATATTCTCTAACTTTATCAAGTTCTGCTTGAGTATCTACTCCTATTATTTCATAAGGAGTTTCTAAAACTTTTATTTTATATCCATTTTCTAGTACTCTCAACTGTTCTAATGATTCCGAATTTTCCAAAGGAGTGCTTTCTAATTTTGAGTATTCTAATACAAACTCTCTTTTGTATCCATATATTCCAACGTGCTTGAAATAAATATCTTTATTTTCTACTCTTGGATAAGGAATTACGCTTCTTGAAAAATATATTGCATAATCTTTTTTATCTGTTACTACTTTTACATAATTTGGATTTTCTATATCCTCTTTATTTATAAGTTTATGTTTTAATGTAGCCATTTTAAGATTATTTTCAGCTTTAAATATATCTATCAAAGAATTTATCATATCAGCTTCTATTAAAGGTTCATCTCCTTGAATATTGATTACTACATCATACTCTGTTACTCTTTCACAAACTTCTGCTATCCTGCTTGTTCCATTGATGTGATTTTTATCTGTTAAAATAACTTCACCACCAAAAGATTTAACCGCATCAAAAACTTCTTTAGAATCTGTTGCTACTATCACTTTATCTAACTTTGATTTTAAAGCTCTTTTATAAACCCACTCAATCATTGGATAACCACAAATATCTTTTAATGGTTTCTTTGGTAATCTTGTTGATTCATATCTTGCTGGAATTACTCCTAAAAACTTCATTTTACAACCTCCGAAATTCAATGTATAATAAGATTATACAAGAATATCATTTTAAAAAAAAGAGTTTTATATTTAAAAAGGAGAAAATATGCTACATATCTATTTTGTAAGACACGGTGAAACAGTTTGGAATACATTAAAAATTTTTCAAGGAAGATCAAATTCTCCTTTAACTGAGTTAGGAATCTCTCAAGCTGAGAAGCTTTCTGCTCATTTAAAGAGTATTAATTTCAATAAGGTTTACTCATCTCCTCTTGGAAGAGCAATACAAACAACTGAATTGATTTTAGGTGATAGAGATTTTGAAATAAATTTAATTGATGAATTTCAAGAGATAAATATGGGAAAAGTTGAAGGTATTCCTAGAGAAGAATTTGAAATAAATTATCCTGCTGAATATCATAATTTTTGGAATGATGCAGTTCATTATAATCCCTCATCTTTCGAAGGAGAAAGTTATGAAGAGATTTTAAATAGAGTTCAAAAAGGATTAGACAAACTTATTTCTGAAAATAAAGATGGTAATATTTTAGTTGTTAGTCACGGTATAACTTTAAAAGCTTTATTTAATATCATAAATAAAAATAGTATTGATGAATTCTCGAATCAACCTGTTCCTGAAAATACAAGTACTACTATTGTTGAATATGATTCTGATATTTTTAAAATCATAAAATTCTCTGATACTGAGCATTTAAAATAATTTCCCAACAAAAAAGGACTTAAAAAAAGTCCTTTTTTTTAGCTTATTTTATCTAGATATACCTTTGGTAAAGGTAATTCTATTTTAATCTTATACTTTGGAATTTCACAGTAGTATGAAAATAAAAACATACTTTTTCCTGCTTTTCCATATTTTCCATCTCCAACTATAGGATGACCCAAACTTGACAATTGAACTCTTAATTGATGAGTTCTTCCAGTTTCAAGTTTTGCTTCTAATATAGTTTTATTATTTCCTCTTTTTAACACTTTGAAATAAGAGATACTTTCTTTAGCACCCTCTTCATATTTTTCCAATTCAACTACTTTTGTTTCTTCTTTTCTTAAATATGTTTTCAATGTAAATTCATTTTTAGAAACAATACCATCAACTAAAATATAATATTTTTTATCTGTATTTCCTTCTCTAACCTCTTGTGCTAACTCTCTAGTTACAGCTAAATTTTTAGCTCCTATCACTAATCCAGAAGTAGATTTATCTATTCTATTTACAAAATTAAATTCATCTGTTTTATAATAACTTTTAAATAGCTCTGAAATTCCATAGTCGTGGCCACTACCTTTATGCATAACCATATTTGGCTCTTTGTTAAAGATAACTACTTTTTCATCCTCATAAACTATACCTTTTTTCAAAGTTTCTAACTCTTTGTTTGAAATTGTTATTAACTCTTTATCTTCTGTTTCGCCTCCAGAAATTAAAACTTTAACAATATCGCCCTCTTTTAATCTATAATTTTCTTTTGATTTTTTTCCATTAACTTTGATTTTTCCAGTTCTTATACCTTTGAAAATCTCTGTTAATGGAGTATTTTCATATTTTTTTCTTAAAAATCTATCTAATCTAGCTTCGTTAAAACTAGAATCTATAATATATTCCATTTTTACTCCCTATATACATTTATACTTTGAACTATTCCCAACATTGCAAAAGAGAATAAAAAAGATGTTCCACCATAACTCATTAGAAGAAGTGGTAATCCTGTAACTGGCATAACTCCTGTTACCATACCTATGTTTATAACTATATGAAAAAAGAAAATAGATGAAATTCCATATGCTATTAATTTTCCATGAGTTTCCGATTTATCTCCTATTCTAAATATTCTCCATAAAAGTAATGTATATAAAACTAATAATACACATCCTCCTATTAAACCTCTCTCTTCTAAAAAAACTGCTGCTATGAAATCTGTATGTGATTCTGGTAAAAATCTTAATTTACTTTGTGTTCCTTGTAAAAATCCTTTTCCAAATACTCCACCAGAGCCAACAGCTATCATTGATTGAGTTACATTCCATCCACTTCCTAATAAATCAGCTTCTGGATTTAAAAATGTCAATACTCTTTCTTTTTGATACTCTTTCAAGAAAAAGAAGTATCCTATTGGAGCCATTGTTATTCCTGATAATCCAAGTATAATTATCGTTTTCCAATCTATTCCATTTACAAATATCAATACTAAATATAAGAATATTATAACTAAAGATGTTCCTAAATCAGGTTGTGCTGCTATTAGTAAAAATATAGGAATTATATGCAATGATGTTGCTATGATATTTTTAAATCCTGAAAATTTAGTATTAAATTTATTGGCTAATACTTCAGAAAATGTTAGTACAATCAATAATTTAGAAAATTCAGATGGCTGAATTGTTATAAATCCAAAATCTATCCATCTTTGAGCTCCTAATCTTTTATCTCCGATTAAAAAAACTAGTACTAATAGTAAAACATTGATAAAATAAATTATTTTGTAATATTTTCCATAAATTCTGTAATCTATAAACGAAAATATAAAATATGTTAATATTCCTAATCCTATCCAACTTATCTCTTTATAGAAAAATGATGTTCCTTTATGAAGAGTTGCACTGTAAACAGTTAATAAACTTATCATTGTTATAGCCAATGCAATATACAAAATCATATTTTTCATTTTTTTTATTCTTTTGACAGTAACTACTAAATCATGATTTTTTCCCATATTACTCTCCTATTTACCTGTGTGACCAAATCCACCTTCAGCTCTAGCTGTTGTAGATAGCTCTTCAACTTTTTCGAACTCCATTTTATAAACTTTCTGAAGAACAAGTTGTCCAATTCTCTCTCCAGGGTTTAAAGTATATTCTTCATTACTTAGATTAATTAAGATTACTCCAATCTCTCCTCTATAATCAGAATCTATTGTTCCAGGTGTATTAACTAAAGTTATTCCATGCTTTAAAGCTAAACCACTTCTAGGTCTAACTTGAACTTCATAGCCTGAAGGTATAGCCATTTTTAATCCTGTTGGAATTAATTTTCTCTCTAAAGTTTTTAAAACAATAGATTCAGATATATTAGCTTGAACATCCATTCCAGCAGCACCTTCAGTCATATATCTAGGCTGTTCTACATTATTTTCTATAACTAATTTAACAATAATATTTTCCATCTTACACTCCATTAACTATATATTTCCAAGAATTGTTCTTGATAATTTACTTTCATCAAATATTTGATTTGCTACTTTTTTAATATCTTCTAATTTTACAGCTTCAATTTCTTTAATGACAGTTTCTATATCTTTAACATAACCATGAACTAAATATGAACTTGCCATTCTAGTCATTTTTCCTTTACTACTTTCAAGACCAAATGTAACCATACTTAAGAATTGATTTTTAGAACGATTTAACTCTTTGTCTGTTATACCATTTTCTTTTAACTCTTTTAACTCCTCTTCAATTATAGATATTACCTCTTTATAATCTTCATGAGTAGTTCCTGCATATATAGTGAACAATCCACCCTCATCAAAATTAGATGTGTAAGAGTATACAGAATAAGCTAATCCTCTTTCTTCTCTAATTTTTTGAAAAAGTCTAGAACTCATATTTCCACCTAAAACATTTGAAATCACTGACATAGCAACTCTACCTTCATCTGTATTTGAAACTCCTGGAGTATTAACACAAAGATGAACTTGGTTGGTATCTTGAGTAATTATTTTTTCACCAGAATTTATACTCATATTACCGTTATAACTTCTAGCTGAACTCTTATCTTCTAATTGACCAATTCCTTTATTTAATTGGTCATATACTTTATCATAATCTATGTTTCCAGCTAATGCTATTACAATATTCTCTGGTTTGTATAAATCATTAAAATATTTTATAATAGCATCTCTATCTATTTTTTTTAAACTTTCTAGTGACCCTGCTATTTTTTGACTTTGAACTCCTGTCACTGCAAACTCTAAATTTTCTTCGTGAACAACCTCTTCTGGAATATCCTCATACATTCTAATCTCTTCGATTATTACATTTCTTTCTTTTTCTATGTTTTCCTCTGTAAATGTAGAGTTTAAAAACATATCATTTAATATATCTATTCCAGTATGAAGTGTACCTGATGTCATCTGTATATAATAAGCTGTTTTTTCAACACTTGTATATGCATTTATCATTCCACCTTCATCATCTATCTCTTCTGAAATTTGTTTTGCAGTTCTATTTTTAGTTCCTTTAAATAATAGATGCTCTATAAAATGTGAGATACCCTCTTCTCCAGGTAACTCATTTTTTACTCCTGCTCTTACAAAAAATCCTAAACTAGCTGTATTTATACTTTTGATATCCTCTGTTAATATTGTAATACCATTATCTAACTTTTCAACTCTTATGCTCATGATTCCTCCTTAATATTCGGCTTTTCTCATAAAGTATACTCCTAATGATAAGAATATAATATTAGGAATCCATCCGCTTACAAACGGATTTAATATCCCGTTTACACTTAATGCTTCAAATGATGCTTGTACAATATAATATGAATATCCTAAACCAACACTAAGTGCAATACTTATTGCTGAAGCTCCTCTCACATATCTACTTCCTAATGATAATCCTAAAAATGAAACTATAAAGCTTGCAAATGGGAATGAATATCTTTTTCCTAAAACTGAAAGTGGTTCTTTTATGTCTCCACCTGTTGTTCTAATATCTCTTATCGCTTTTCTTATTTCATTATTAGTTAATTCATCAGGGTCTCCCTGAATTGTTATAAAATCACTTGGACTTTTATTTAATTTAATATCTGTATAAACTGACTTTACTTTTTCAGTTTCATTCTCAATATTATTTATTACAACATCTTTTAAAATCCATTGATTTTTAATTAAATCAAATGTTCCACTTTTTGCTGTGATAATCTCTTTTATATTTTTAAAATCAGTATCTAAAGTTATAATTTGAATTATTTCTCCACTATTTTCTAATCTATCTACTTTTTTAATATAATAAACAATATTATTTTCTGTTCTTAAAAAAGCATTGTTTTTAACTGATGGTAAAACTCTTTCTGAAATTTCTCTTCCAGCTCTCATAGCTCTACTTTTTAAAAGGGTAGAAGGGTAAACTTTGTTCATAACTTGAAATACTACTAAAGATATAAATAATGATATTATTATTGGATATCTTACAATTCTTCTAAAACTTATTCCTGCTGTTTTTAAAGATATTATCTCTAAATTTGATGCCATTCTATTAATACACATCAACGAACCTAGTAATATTGCTAATGGTGTTACCTCTATAAATATTTTAGGTAGTAAATATAAAATATATGTTATCGATTGAACAATTGTCATTCTACCTTCTGTTATATATCTTATTATTTTAAAAAGTTGACTCAAAATAAAAATATTTATAAATGCTATCAAGCTAAGTAAAAATGATTTTATAAAATTTTTACTTACATATATATCTAACTTTTTCATCTAGCACCACCTGCTTTTATTCTGTACAGCAATAAAGTTCCTCCAACTAACAATAAATTTGGTAACCAAACACCAACATATGGAGATACTATTCCTCTATTTGCCATTACCATACCTACATTTAAAAATACAATATAAGTAAATATAATTGCCAAGCTGATTCCAAAACTAGCACCTTTTCCACTTCTATGATGACCTATTGAAAGTAAAACTCCTAAGATTGCTAAAACTATTGTTGATAATGGTATTGCTATTTTTCTATTTATCTCTACTAGATATGGTGTTTTTTCTATTTTGTTTTTTTCTTTTAATCTTTTTATTAAAGTTTTTATTGGCATAGCCTCAATATCTTTAACTTCTATATTCATCTCTTTAAAATATGAACTTAAAGGTATTTTCTTTTGATTAAACTCACCTTCAACTTTAATTGTTCCATTTGGATTAAAAGTATAAAAATTTGAACTTTCTAATACCATATTAACATCTTTCCAATAAGCTCTATCTCCCAATAAAATTGTTGGATAAGTGCTTTTTTTCTCTTTTTGAAAAATCAACACATTTTTTGCTACATTTGTTTTTCTTTCAATTTCATCAATATATAAGCTATATTCATCTACCTCATCAATCAATATCTTTTCTTTCAACTGAAATACTGGGTTTTCATAAGCTATTTTTATTGTAATCTCTTCTAATTTTCGAAATGATCTTGGTATTATACTCTCTTGTAAAAAAAAGATAAATAAAGTTATTGCTGAAGCCAATATTACTATTGGCTTCAGTATATCTTTTAATGACATTCCAATCGAACTCATAGCTGTCGCTTCACTCGTTCTTGTGAATTTAGAAAACGTTATCATAACTCCTAAAAATACACCCATAGGTATTGTTTGAGATAAAATTGGTGGTAAATAAAAAGATAATATTCTTAGTACATCAATCAATGATATCCCTTTTACAATTATATTTTCCATAAGAGAAACTATTATCTCAATTAAAAAAATGAAAGTAAATAGAGATACTCCAAATATTATTGGCATTTTTACATCTTCCAATATATATTTTTCAATTATTTTCATCTATCTCTCCTAAAACATTTTATTAAAATATTTTTCTACTAACTCTTTTCCTTTTATATAATTCAATTCTGATTTTAGTTCTTTTGGTATATATTCATCTAAGTAACTAGATTTTTCTAAAAATACATAGTTTGCTTTACTTCCAATACCATATTTTTTTAAAGTTGAATATCTTTGACTAGTAAAATTAAAAATAAATAGAATAATTACACTTACAATCAACCCTTTAACTAATCCAAATACTCCACCTAGACCTCTTGATAAAACTCCCTTGTTTTGGTTCTTTAAAATAATTCCTATAAAAAACATTAAAATAGCTATAGCAAAATACGCGGCTATAAATACACCTATATATGTCAACAAGAAGTTGTTTTCACTATGACTTATTGATATTCTTTCCATTACAAATGGAGTGAATTTTTTAGCTATTATAAAGTCTATAAAAATTCCAAATATCGAAAAGAATTGTAATAAAAACCCTTCTTTTAATCCTTCGATTATTGCAAATATAAGTATGATTGCTATTAAAATATCTAAGTACATAATTATTCCCCCTTAATTAATTATTTACTACTCTTACCCATAAAGCTTTTAAATATAATGTTTCTGGAACATGTAATATCCATGGATGATCTTCAGGTTGATAATTAACACCTATAACTTGTAATAATTTTCCATTTTTAGATGCTGCCATTCTTGTTACTTCAATTAAATCTTGAAGACTTAAATGGTATGCACAAGTTATTATTCCAACTATTCCACCATCTTCTATTAATTTAAAACTTTGATCACATAAACTAAAGAACATATCTCTTCCTCTAGGTACATCTATTCTCTTTTTTATTAAAGAAGGTGGATCTAAAGTTATTACATCAAATTTATCTCCTCTATTTGCTAATATTTTTAGCATTAAGAAAGCGTCCCCTTCAGCTGTTTCAAACTCATTTTCAAATCCATTAAGCTCATAATTCTCTTTACACAACTCTAAAGCATGAGGTTCTTTATCTATTGCAACAACTTTTTTACACCCCTCTTTTAAAGCTGCTATAGAGAATCCTCCACTACTTGAAAATACATCTAAGAATCTTGTATTTTGATTTAAATAAGGTCTTATAAATTTTCTAGAATCTCTTTGATCTAAGAAGAATCCTGTTTTTTGTCCATCTACTATATCAACTAAATATTTTAAACCATTATCTTCCATTACAATTCTATCTGGAATATCTCCATATATGATTCCTGTTTTCTGTTCAACACCTTCGTGAGTTCTATTTTCAACATCACTTCTTTCATAAATACCTTTTGGCTTCATTATTTTTTTAATTGCATTTATTATCTCTTGTCTGAAAGCCATTTCTAGTCCTGAATTTCTAAATTGTACAGATACATATTTATCAAATTTATCAATAATTAATCCTGGAATTCCATCTGCTTCTGAGTAGAAAGCTCTTATACAATTTGTTTCAGCTAATAAATGTTTTCTTTTTTCATAAGCTCTTTTTATTTTTTCTACAATTAAATTTTTATCTACTTCAATATTTTTTGTAGTTAAAACTCTTACAAAAGCATTTGTTGCTTCTGCTACGTAACCTTTTGCCAGTACCTCTCCATCACCTGTACAAACTTCAACAATATCTCCATTTTCTATCTTTCCAAATGTTTCAGCTATTTCATCTTTAAATACATTTGGATAAAAATTCCTTATTTTCTTCTCTTTTCCTGATTCTAATATTACTTTTGCCATTTTTTTCTCCTTTAGATTTTTCCTATTAAACTGTTTACCAGATGAGGTTGTCCATTTTTTAAGTAAACTCTATTAACTCTTCTACTTAATCCTGTGAATAACTCATATATCGAAGAACCTATTATTTTTGATTTTTCAAAAATATCCTCTCCCATAACTATTACCTCATCACCTATTTTCACTTTACCTTTTAATTCTTTTGGTATTTTAACCATTAGCATGTCCATACAAACTTTCCCTACAATTTTACAATCTATTCCATTAACTTTTATTGTTCCTTTATTAGAAAGCTCTCTTCGTAATCCATCTGCATAACCAACTGTTATTGTTGCTATTATATCTCCTTTAAAACCTTTTCCAACTCTTCCATAAGATATATCTATATCCTCTTCTAGCTCTTTAAGTAAAAGAATTCTACTTTTTAATGTGAATACTCTTTTTAAACCTTCTACTATCCCCTCTCCATAAACACCATACATCAATATTCCAGCTCTAACCAAGTTACTTTGAGGAATTTCAGAAAATTTTAATATCCCACCACTATTAAGAATATGGATATATTTTATCTCTTTTAAAGTTTCAAAATATTTAAATTTTTCTAACTGTTTTTTAGTATAGTCTTTAGATTCTTCATCTGATTCATCTGAAACTGATAAATGAGAGTAAACTCCAATAACATCTATATTTTTTTCTTTACATAACTTTATAACTTTTTTACCATCTTCTACTGTAAATCCAACTCTACCCATTCCAGTATCAATTTTTACATGAACTTTTAATTTTAAATTGTTATTATGTATATAATCTATTTGAGAAATGTCAGTAAGAGTAACTTGTAAATTTCTCTCTTCCGCTTCTTTTAACTCTTCATTAAAAGTTCCAGCTAGAATCAAAATTTCATCACTAATCCCGCTATTTCTTAGTTCAATCCCTTCTTCTAGAGATGAAACTCCAAATATTCGTACTCCCATCTCTGAAAGTTCTTTCGCTATTGTGACTGCTCCCATTCCATAGGCATCTGCTTTTATAATTGCCATTATGTCTTTGTCATGAGATAGTTCTTTTATTTTTTTTATATTGTATTCTAAATTATCTAGATCTATCTCTGCCCAAGTTCTCATTTTTCCCTCCAACTCTTATTAAGTAGATTAAGCCACCTTTAAAAGGTGGCTTTTTATTATACTAGAATTTTTTCTTCAGATTGTGAATCATTATCATCATCATCTTTTTTAGGCTCATATTTATCATCTCTCTTTTTTTCAAAAAGATAAACTAATGGTGTTGAGATGTAAAGTGAAGAATATGTTCCAACTCCTATTCCAACTAATAGTGTTGTTGTAAAAGTTCTTAAACTATCTCCACCAAATACTAATATCGCTACTAATGCTAACAATGTTGTTATTGAAGTATTTATCGATCTTACTAAAACTTGATTCAAACTTTTATTAAGTACTTCTCCAAAAGTTAAATCAGATTTTTTTCTTAAGCTCTCTCTAATTCTATCATATATAATAATTGTGTCATTTATAGAATAACCTAAAATTGTTAATATCGCTGCTATAAAAGGAGTATCTATCTCGTAACCTAAAAGTGCAATCACTCCTAATGCTGCAGTTACGTCATGTAATAGTGTCAATATTCCTGCTATTGCAAACTTAAATTCATATCTCATTGTTATGTATAAAACAATTAGTAATCCACCAATAACTAAAGCGTAAATTGCAGAAGTTTTTAACTCTTCTCCGATTGTTGCTCCAACTTTTTCAGATCTCTCTAATTTATATTCACCAATAACTTTAAGTTTAGATAATAACTCTTGAGTTTGTGCTTCACTCATCTCTGCAGTTCTGATGATAACGTTATTATCAGCTTGTGATACCTGCACTTTTCTTGCTGTAGAAGAAAGTTGTGGTATTCCAACTGCTATTGAATCTAATTCTTTATTGATATCAGTTAAATTTATATCATTAGTATAATTTAATTGGATTAAACTTCCACCTGTGAAATCTATTCCATAATTTAAACCCTTTACAAGAAACATCCCTAAGAACAATACGAAAGATATTGTTGATAACGTAATCCATCTTTTACTATGTTTTATTACCTCAATATGCATTTAATTACCCCCTCTTCACACCAAAGAACTCTGTTCTTTTTATTTTAAATAAGCTTACCATAGTTGTTAACAGAACCTTTGTTATGAATATAGCAGTAAGCATTGATGCTACTGTTCCTATAGTCAATGTAACTGCAAATCCTTTTACTGTACCCGTTCCAAACATAAATAATACAAGTGCAGTTAATAATGTTGTTACATTTGCATCTATAATTGAAGCTATTCCCTTACTGAAACCTAACTTAATAGCCCCTGCTATAGTACCACCTAATTTTAACTCATCTTTTATTCTTTCAAATATTATTACATTCGCATCTACAGCCATTCCTGCTGAAAGAATCATTCCTGCTATTCCTGGTAGTGTTAATGTTGCATCTATAAAGTTTAACATTGCAAACATTACTAATCCAAAAGTAACTAAAGCCAAATCAGCTACGAATCCTGGTAATCTATACATAAATAGCATAAATACTGCGATTAAACCAACTGCAACCATTCCTGCTGTTTTACTTTGAGCTATAGATTCATCTCCTAATGATGCCCCTACAATTCTTGTTTCAATTATTTCAGCTTTAACTGGTAATGCACCTGCATTCAGTAGTGTTGCTGTTTTCTTTGCTTCTTCTGGAGTATAACTTCCTGTGATAACTCCATTTCCACTTGGTATTTCACCATTTATTGAAGGTGCTGTTTGTACTTCCCCATCTAGTGTTATTGCTAATCTTTTACCAACATTTTCTCTTGTTATTTTAGCAAACTCTTTAGCACCCTCTATACTCATTTCAAATTGAATTTGAGGTCTTCCTAAGTTATCATAAGAAACTTCGGCTTTTTTTAATGCTCCACCTGTTAAAAGTGTTTCACCTAATTTTCCATCATCACCCATTATTTTAAATTCCATTAAAGCTGTTTTTCCAATCATATTAACTGCTTCTTCTGAATTTGTGATTCCAGGTAATTCAATTATTACTCTATCAGTACCTGCTCTTTGAACAACTGATTCTGCTACTCCAAGACCGTTTATTCTTCTGTCTAGAACCTCTATTAACCTATTCATTGCATCATCATCTAACTCTGTTCCTGTTTCTGGTTGAGCTTGTAAAACTACATAAACTCCACCTTTTAAATCTAGACCCAATTTAGTTGGTTTTAATACTGCTAGCCACCAAGAACACACCAGTATTACTAATACAAAGATTAATTTTGTCATCCCCTTTAAATTCATTTTAGCCTCCGTTTTGTTATTTTTTCATGTCTAAAAAAGTTTGTAGTATAATAGCTGCTGCTACTTTATCAACTACTTTTCTTTTCTCTTTGGCTCCCCTTAAATGTGTTTCATTTAACATCTTGTCTGCTGAAACTGTTGAAAGTCTTTCATCTATTTCAAAAAATTCTAATCCTTCAATAGATTTATTTAATTTTTCTATAAACTCTCTTACTTTTTCAGCTTGACGCTTTTCTGTTCCATCTAAACTTTTTGGAATTCCAATAACTATTGATTTTGTATTTTCTTCTCTACATAGTTCTGCAATCCTTTTTACTGCTTTAGTTTTTCTTCTGTCTATAACTTCTAAGGGAGTGGCTAACATCCCTAGTAAATCTGATTTTGCCACCCCTATTCTTACATCTCCAACATCTAAAGAAAGATATCTTTTAAGCATTTTATCTTCCTCCAATTATAATGTATTTACTAAAATTTCTTTAACAGCAGATAGAGCCTCTTTAACTTTTGCTCCATTTTTTCCACCAGCTTGTGCAAAGTCAGGTCTTCCTCCACCGTTTCCATCAGCTATTTTAGCAGCCTCTCTTACTAAATCTCCAGCTTTTGCTTTTGATATTAAATCTTTTGTAACTCCAACAGCAAATACAGCTTTGTCATTGTTAGATCCTAAAACTATAATACAGCTTCCTAATTTATCTTTAGCCTTGTCTACAATCTCTCTTAAAGAATCTGCATCTTTATCTTTGAAATCTTTAACTAAAACTTTTACACCGTTTATCTCTTCTACTTCTTCAAATAGAGAACTTGCTTCAAATGTTGCAACTTTAGCTTTTAATATTTCAATTTCTTTCGATAACTCTCTTACTTCTTCAACTATTTTTTCTGATCTTTCTTCTATTTTATTTAAATCTGTTTTAAGATTTTTCGCTACTTTTTTCATAGTTTTTTCCATCTCAAATACAGCTAAATAAGCTTTGTAACTTGTTTGAGCTTCTATTCTTCTTACTCCTGCTGCTACTCCTGCTTCTGAAACTATTTTAAACATACCAATTTTACTGATATTATTTATATGTGTTCCTCCACAAAGTTCCATTGAGTAATCTCCAATAGTTACAACTCTAACTTCATTTCCATATTTATCTCCAAATAAAGCTGTTGCTCCTTTAGCTTTTGCTTCATCCATTGACATAACATCTGCATTTACAGCTGTTGACATAAATATTCTTTCATTTACAGCTTTTTCAACTTTTTCTAACTCTTCAGAAGTTAATCCTTCGTAGTGGTTAAAGTCAAATCTTAATCTATCTGCTCCACAAGATGAACCTGCTTGTTGAACATGGCTTCCTAAAACATCTTTTAAAGCTTGGTGTAATAAATGAGTAGCAGTATGATTTTTTGCAATCTCTTCTCTTCTTACTGGATCTACTGTTAAACTTAATAATGCTCCTTCAGTTAACTCTTCAACTCCAGTTTCAACTTCTACTATATGAGTATATATCTCTTTCTGTTTTTGAATTCCTACAACTTTAGCAACTAATTTTTCTCCCTCTACTATTCCGTTATCAGATTCTTGTCCACCTGATTCAGCATAGAATGGTGTTTTATCAAATATAAGAGCGTATCTATTTTCTTCTAACTCTCTTACACTTAATAGATTTGCAGAAGTCATTAAGTCAGTATAACCTGTAAATTCTGTTTTACCATATTTATCATAAAACTCTTCTATAAAGCTATCTTGACCTTTTTCCATTATAACTGTTCTTGCAGATCTAGCTTTTTCTCTTTGTTCTTGCATCTTTTCTAAAAACTCTTCATTTGAAATTTTGATATCATTTTCTTCACAAATCTCTTCTGTTAATTCATAAGGGAATCCGTAAGTGTCATACATTTTAAATGTTATATCTCCAGATAATTTTGATTCTCCTTTTAATTTTACAGCTTTTATCTCATTTGTAACCAATTGAATTCCTTGATCAAGAGTGTTTGAGAATTTTTCCTCTTCAATTTTTACAACTTTTTTAATATGCTCTATATTTTTTCTTAATTCTGGATAAGCTTCACCCATTAACTCTACAACTTTATCTACCATTTGATACATAAATAATTCTTTTCTTCCAAGCATTCTTCCGTGTCTTACAGCTCTTCTTAGTATTCTTCTTAAAACATAACCTCTTCCTTCATTTGATGGAATTACTCCATCATTAATTAAGAATGTTACTGCTCTTGAATGGTCTGTAATTACTTTTAAAGAGAAATCTATTTTAGAATCAGTTCCATATTTTGTATTTGTTAATCTTCCAGCTTCTTCTACTATTGGGAAAATTAAATCTGTTTCAAAGTTATTTGATTTACCTTGAACCATTGCAGCTACTCTTTCTAGTCCTGCTCCTGTATCTATATTCTTTTTTGGAAGTGGTTGTAAAGACCCATCCTCCATTCTATTCCACTCTGTGAATACTAAGTTCCATATCTCAATGAATCTATTATCTGTTCCTTCATCTCCAAGCTTTGAATTTTCATCTCCACCATAAGCCACACCTAAATCAACATGAATCTCTGAACAAGGTCCACAAGATCCAGTAAGTCCTGCTGCCCACCAGTTTTCTGATTCTCCCATTCTTACAATTCTTTCTTTAGGGAAGTTACATTTTTCAATCCAAATTTTTTCTGCTTCATCATCTGTTGTGAAAACTGAAATCCATAATTTTTCTTTTTCTAATTTTAATACTTCAGTTATAAATTCCCAAGACCAAAGTATTGCTTCCTCTCTAAAGTAATCTCCGAAAGAGAAGTTTCCTAACATTTCAAAGAATGTATGGTGTCTAGCTGTTCTTCCAACATTTTCTAAATCGTTTGTTCTTATACATTTTTGATAAGTTGTCACTCTTGGTGTTGGTGCTTCTTTTTGACCTAAGAAATAAGGCTTAAATGGTACCATTCCTGCTACTGTTAATAAAAGAGTAGGATCATCTGGAATTAATGACGCACTTTCAAAATGCTTATGATTTTTTTCTTCAAAGAATTTTATAAACTTACTTCTAATTTCATTACCTGTTAACATTTTCTTGTTTCCTCCACTATTTTTTTAAAATTTATTTAATCTAATTTAAAGTTTTCACCTAAATATACTTTTTTAGCTATTGGGTCGTTTGCTATCTCCTCAGGTGTTCCACTTATAAGAACTTTTCCATTAGCCATTATATAAGCTTTTTCAGTTATTGATAAAGTTTCTCTAACCGAGTGGTCTGTTATTAAAATTCCCAATCCTCTTTGCTTTAAATACCTTATAATCTGTTGAATATCTTCAACTGCTATTGGATCTACTCCTGCAAATGGCTCATCTAACAATATAAAATCTGGATCGTTTGCTATTGTTCTAGCTATCTCAACTCTTCTTCTCTCTCCACCAGAAAGAGAATACCCCATAGATTTTGCTACATGAGTTAATTTAAACTCTTCTAAAAGGTCAGTCATTTTTTTTAATTGTTCCTCTTTTGAAAAACCTTTCATCTCTAATATTGCTAATATATTATCTTCAACTGATAAATCTCTAAATATTGATGGTTCTTGAGCTAAGTATCCTATTCCCATATCAGCTCTTTTATACATCGGGTAATCTGTTATATCAACTTCATTTATAAAAACTTCACCTTTTTCAGGCTTTACAATTCCAGTAATCATATAAAAAGTTGTAGTTTTCCCTGCTCCATTTGGACCTAATAATCCTACAATCTCACCTTTTTTAACTTCTAAACTTACTTCATTAACAACTTGTCTTTTTTTATAACTTTTGCATAATCCTTGAGCAACTATACTTCTCATAAGTTCTCCTTATTTATTTATAATTTTGTTGTATCCTGAGTTTATTTCATTTTTGTTATTTAAAGTTTTATTTTCATTCCCTTTATAATCTACGAAAACATTTCCTCTTGCTTTAGCTTTATTAGTCTTCATATTATAGTCTACCTCATCAGCTGTAACTATTGAATCACCGTCATCTATAAAAACATCTCCTCTTAACTCTACTAAATCTTCTTTATTTTTTAGTTTAGCTTTTGTTGATGTTGTATTTAAAATTTTTTGTTTATCTTTTCTAACTATTACAACTTTACCAACTAAATCAATAACTTCAGTATTTAAATTACCATTCATCATGTCAGCTGTAACTGTAGTTACTACTCCATCTTTATCTTTTAAAACTGCTTTTGTATTTTCTTTACCAAAAACTAGTTTCTTTTCTGGTTGAATCTCTAAGTAATTAGAGTAAAGTGTTGTTCCCTCTTTTTTTATAACAGCATTTTTTCTTATCTCTACTCTTTGAACCTCATTTTTACCTTGAGCATTTTTCTTGAAATAAGCTCTTACAAAATCACCTTTAAAATCTACTAAAGAACCATCTTGATAAATTTTACCTGAAACATTTCCAACAAAATCTAAATTCATATTTTCTAAAGTTCCAATAACTTTATCACCTTTAAATTCTTCATTCTGTTTAGATTTAATTACAACTTTATCTCCATCTAAATAACTTGTTTTTTGATTTATTGATCCATTATTCATATCAATATCATATTCACCATAGTTTATTTTAATTGGAAGTGTTGATTTAGCTATCTCTGTATTTTGATTATATTCTAAACGTTCTCCTTTTAAAGTAGATGTTTTATCTTTTATCTCAGCATTTCCTTCTAAAATAAACTCATTTTCTGCAACTGAGTACTTTATTATATCACTTTTTAAAGCATTCTTCACATCTTTTCCAGTAAATTTTTTACCAGTAAATAATTTTTTTTCTGTTTCATATACACCATCATACATTTTACCAGAACTTTTCTTAACAGAATCTTCAAATGTAATCTCTCCAGGTATATAAACTTTTTTATTTTTCATCTGATAATCTGCTGAATTTGCATTAGCAACTATATCTCCAGTTGTTAAAACTAATTTTTCTTTTATCTTTACAAATTCATTTTGTTTAAACTCTCCAGTTGTTGTAACAATTTTCGTACCATCTTTAATGTCAGTTGCTACTAAATCTTTTTCTATCACACCAATTCCTGTTTTTTGATTAAATTCTAAATTTGTTCCTTCAAGTATGTTATCTTTACTCATATATTTAATTGCACCAAATGATTTAAATATTTGTGTAATTAAATTATATTCACCTTTTAACCCTTCAAAAGTATCTTTTTCTAATTTTCTTTCCAAAGTATAATTCCCAGGTAAATTAATAAATCCTTTTTTTCCTAGATAATCAATTTTAGAACTTTTAAAAATATGATTAGAATCTTCGAAAACTCCCTCTCCTTCAGCTAAATAACTTTCTTCATTTCTATCAAAATCTACTCTATTTCCAGAAGCTGATTTTTTTTCAATATTATCTACAACAGTACCTTTTATAACATACCCTTTTCCAGTTAATTTATTATAGAAGAAGCTCTCACCTTTACTATCATATTTATCACTGAAATATGTATAACCATCTTTTAAATATAATTCACCTGTTTCTGTTAAATAGATTAAATTTTTTGTTAAAATTCTATTTGTTAAACTCGTATACTCAATATTTTTATCTGAAATTAATTCTAACTCTTTTTTATCTGTTGAATAAATTGCCATATCTGCCGATAACTTCGCACCTTCTTTATCATTTCCAGATACGTCTCCTTTTATAACGAGTTTTTTTGTAATTTTATTGTAAACTCCTTCATTTCCAGAGAATGAATATATTCCATTAGTACCTTTAATTTTTCCATTAAAATTAACATTATCTCCACCATCTGAAGTGATGCTTTCCATATCTATTTTATATCCATCAGCTAATATATGTACATTTTTACTAATTGTAAACGACTCTACTTTGTCATTTAAAATTAAATCCTCTCCATATAATTTAATACCGTTATAATCTACTTCAAAAGGATTTGATGATGTTAATAAGTTAGTTTCTGTATTATATTTTAAACCAGAAAAATTCCCTGTTAATATTCCACCTTCATCTCCTAGATTACTTCCTGATAAAAATGCTTTTCCTTCAACAGTTAGAATTTTATCTTTATCATTGTAATTTGCTTGTTCTGCTGATAATGTTATGTTTTTAGTTTTTATTTGAACATCTCCAGCTAAAACTACATTTTCCATTTTCAAATCACTTTTAAAATTCTGACCAGATATCTCTATCTCTTTCTCTTTATTGACTGCAGTTACACCTATAGTAGATTCTATCTCTCCATTTTCTTTTGTATATTTAGCTTCTTGTGTTTGAAACTCCCAACCATTAACACTTTTACCTAAAATATTAGATTTTAACAATAAATTCTTCCCAGCATCTAAAATAGCATTATCTCCTGTTAAAATCATTCCATTCAACACAGCTTTTGCTTTTTCAAAAGTTGTTTCATTTTTATTTAAAAAATCTTTTTGCTTGTCTGCCTCTATATGATAACCTTCTGTATCATACACAGCTCCTATAGTTTCTACTACCTCTTCTTTTTTTGCAATTTCTTTTTCATCTCCAAAATAATTAAAATATCCCAAAACCAATGCCGATACTATTGCAAATCTATAGGCTAACTTTTTCTTATCCATGATTCCTCCTAGTTTAAGATACGTTTCAATTCATTTATCTTTAAAAAAGCATCTAATGGTGTCATTTTATCAAGTTCGATTTCTTTTAAAAGACGTAAAACTATTCTTTCTTCATTTTCAAGTTGAATAATATTTTCTTCTGTTTTTTTTACTGGTTCCTCTTTAATTTCTGGTTCAAGATTTCCAAATAATATCAATTGCTCTTTTTTGACTTTTTTCTCTATTATCATTTTTCTATTTTCTAAAACTTTTAACATCTCTTTTGCTCTATCCAAAATCTCTTTTGGTAAACCAGCCAATCTTGCAACCTCTATACCATAAGATTTATCTGCTCCACCCTTAACAATCTCTCTTAAGAAGGTAATCTCTTTCTCATCCTCTTTAACTTCTATTCTAAAGTTTGCAGATTTATTTAATTTTGATTCAAGCTGAGTTAATTCGTGATAGTGTGTTGCAAAAATTGTTTTTGCTCGTATATTATCATGAATATATTCTGTTATTGCTGTTGCTATAGAGATACCATCAAATGTTGAAGTTCCTCTTCCTATTTCATCTAATATTATAAATGAATTTTTAGTTGAGCTGTTAACTATATTAGCTACTTCACTCATTTCCAACATAAATGTTGATTGTCCTGTAACCAAATCATCACTAGCTCCAATACGAGTAAATATTTTATCTACAATTCCTATTTTAGCATATTCAGCTGGTACATAAGAGCCTGTATGAGCCATTATTAAAATAAGTGCTACCTGTTTCATATAAGTTGATTTACCAGACATATTTGGTCCAGTTAGTATTATCAGGTTTTTATCTTCATTTAAAACTATACTATTTTTTACAAAATTTTCCCTTCCTACCAATTGTTCAACGATAGGATGTCTTCCACCTATAATCTCTATGTTTTCCGATTCTGTAATTTCTGGTTTTATGTAATTATTTTTAGTTGCTATATGAGCAAAGTTTGAAATTACATCAAGATAAGATATTTTATAAGCTAAATCATGTAATACTTTTCTATGCTGTTTTATCTTCTCTGAAATCTCTTTGAATAAAACATATTCTAAATTTTCAATTTTATCTTTGGCATTCAATACTTTTTCTTCGTATATTTTCAAATCTTCTACAATATATCTTTCTGCATTTGCTAAAGTTTGTTTTCTTATATAATCTGCTGGAACTAATGGAATATTTGCTTTTGTAACCTCTATGAAATATCCAAAGACTTTATTGTATTTTATCTTTAGCCCCTTAATTCCTGTTCTTTCTCTCTCTCTATTCTCAATCTCTAATATTGTATCTTTTCCATTTTTAGAGATATTATGTAGTTCATCTAACTCTTTATTATATCCTGATTCTATCATTCCTCCCTCTCTAACAGAGAATGGAACCTCATTTTTTATTGATTTTTCTATCAAATTATATATCTCAACTAATTCATCTAATGCTATTTCGAATATTGGTGCACCCTTTAAAGCTTTATATATCTCTAAACTATTAAATATTGATTTTTTCAGAGCCACTAAATCTCTTGCATTTTCATTTCCTAAAACTAATTTTCCAATTATTCTTTCAATATCATAAATCTCTTTTAATCTTTCTCTTAACTCCTCTCTTAATAGAACATTATTATAGAAGAAGTCTATATCTTTTTGTCTATCTAAAATAACATTCTTAGAAATAGATGGATTTTTTAAAAAATGTTTTAACAATCTACTTCCCATAGAACTTTTACAACTATCTAAAACCCACTGTAATGTACCTAGAACACCATTCTCTCTATTAGAAGCAACTATATCTAAATTTCTTTGAGTTGTTAAATTCAGCTCCATTATATCTTCACTGCCAGTGTATACTATCTTATCCACTGGAATATCATTTCCTTTTTGTAACTCTAAAACATAACTAAGAACCATTGCAGAAGCTTCAATTGCAGATGTCTTTCCATTTAAATCAAAACTATCTAAAGATATAACTTTGAAATAATTTTTTAAATACTCTTCACTTTTTTTAACTTTTAAGTATGAATTTATATTTATTTTATTAATTTGAGCAAATTGTTTTAACTCTTTTTCTAAATCTAGATATGAACTTTCATCTATTATAACCTCTCTTGGAGAAACTTTATTTATTTCACCCAAAATTTTATAAATATAATCCTCTGTTTTTTCTTTTTCACTTGCTACAAATTCTCCAGTTGTTATATCTATATATGTTAATCCTATTGAATCTTTTTTCAGTACTATTCCCATAAGATAATTATTACTTTTTTCATCTAAATACTCTGTATCTATGATAGTTCCAGGTGTTATAATTCTAACAACCTCTCTTTTTACTATTCCCTTAGTCTGTCTTGGGTCTTCTACTTGCTCACAAATTGAAACTTTATAGCCTTTTGCAACCAATTTACCTATATACCCTGCTGATGAATGATAAGGTATCCCTGCTAATGGTACCTCTACACCTTTTTCTTTATTTCTACTTGTTAAAGTCAATCCTAATTCTTTTGATGCTATTACTGCATCATCAAAAAACATCTCATAAAAATCACCTAATCTAAAAAATAAAATACTATCTTTATTTTCCTCTTTTATCTCTTTATATTGGGTCATTAGTGGGGTATCTGCTGACAAAAAACCATCTCCTTAATCTATAAATTTTCTTTTGCTGCTTGTAATAATCTTATTAACTCATCATAATCGTCAATCTGATTTATAGCTCCTTTTAAAAATCCGCCGTTTCTTATTCCTTTTAAGTACCAACATAGATGTTTTCTTAATTCGAATAAGAATTTTTTATTTGGATTATCTAATTTAGCTTCGAGTGTATGCTTCATAGCCATATCTAATCTCATCTCTGGAGTTAAAATAGTTTCAACCTCTCCAGTTTCAAATTTTTCTTTTATCTGTTTAATTAGCCACGGATTTCCACAAATACCTCTAGCTAACATTATTCCGTCAACACCTGAATGTTTTACTTTTTCATAAGCATCTTCAGCAGTAAAAATATCTCCGTTTCCAATAACTTCTATATCAACACTCTCTTTAACCTCTTTTATTAAATCCCAATCTGCAGTTCCACTATACATTTGCTCTCTTGTTCTTCCATGTATTGTTATGTGCTTACATCCTGTTTCTTGTGCTATTTGTCCTACTAATCTATGTTGTTTTAGTCCTTTATATCCTACTCTTGTTTTTAAAGACAAATCAACGTCGTCAGCTATATTAGACCTTATTTCACTCAATATTCTTTTGATTTGATCAGGATCTTCTAATAAAGCCGCTCCGTAACCATTTTTTATTATCTTATTTACAGGACATCCTGCATTTACATCTATATGTTTAACACCTAATTTTTCTGTTATATACTTCGCACTATGAACCATTTTCTCAACGTCTCTTCCAAAGATTTGAACAGCTTCTCCATCTCTAATTTTTAAAATTTGATTTAATGTCTTTTCATTTTCCATCTCTAAAGCATTAATGCTAACCATCTCAGTAAACATTAAATCTGGTTCATACTCTTTTAAAATCCCTCTAAATGTATAATCAGTAACGCCCGCTAATGGAGCAATATATATTTTCATTTTACCTCCAAAATAACATTTTGTTATCAAAAAATTTTACCATATTTTCAACTGTTTTTCAATTTAAAATACCCCAAAGGTTTGGGGTAGTGGCTAATCTTTCATTATATCTAATGTAGCTTTTCCATTTAAACTTAAATCTGCAAAAACATTCTCTTTGGCATACTTTAATTTGTAATAAGCCGCTTCTGCTATCATAGCTGCATTATCTGTACAGTAATTCATTGATGGATAATTAACTTTAATTCCTAGCTCATTACCTCTTCTTGTTAACTCTGTTCTAAGTAATGAATTTGCTGCTACTCCACCTGCTATAACAACTTGCTTAACACCTTTATCTTGAACAGCTTTTAAAGTTTTTTTACAAAGTATATCTACGACTCTATCTTGGAATGCAGCAGATAAATCCTCTGGTTTAAACTCTTCACCCTTCATTCTTGCTTTGTTAACTGCATTTATTACAGAAGTTTTTATTCCTGAGAAACTAAAATTATAACCGTCTACTTTTGGCTCTGGAATTTTCAGAGCATTTTTATTTCCTTTATAATATAACTTATCTACTATTGGTCCACCTGGATATCCTATTCCCATAACTCTTGCTACCTTATCATAACTTTCTCCAACAGCATCATCTAAAGTTGCTCCTAAATTTATAAAATTATGCTCTTTATCTATATAGATTATATTTGTATGACCACCCGATACAACAAGTGCTATACAAGGTAGCTCTATGTCATGCTCAATAAAATTACCATATATATGAGCTTTTATATGATGAACTGGTATTAGAGGTATATCATGCCCGTAAGATAACCCTTTAGCAAATGAAATACCAACAAGTAATGCTCCAATAAGACCAGGAGCATAAGTAACTGCTATATAATCTACATCATCCATAGTTATTTTAGCTTCTTCTAAACTCTCTTCTAATATTGTTGCTATATTTTTTATGTGATGTCTAGATGCTATTTCTGGAACTACTCCTCCATACTCTTTGTGTATATCTATTTGAGAAGAGATGTTATTAGATAAAACTTCTTTTCCATCTTTCAATACAGCTATTGATGTTTCATCACAAGATGTTTCTATTCCTAATATTATCATGTTTATTCTCCTTATTTTTTCTTTAATTATACCATATTTTTCATTAAAATATATAAAAAAACTACCTTAGAACTTTTTTGTTCTAAGGTAGTCAAAACTTCATTATTTAACTGACAATCCTCTACTTTGGAATATGTTTTTAGCGTTTTGGAATCTTTCAGCTGAAAGTTGTTCAACGCCTTTTAAAGGATACTCTAAGCCTATCTTTTGCCATTTATACTCTCCTAAAGAGTGATATGGTAAAACTTCTACTTTTTCAAGATTATTGAAATCTTTTAAATAGTCGGCTAATTTCTCTAATAACTCATCATTATCAGTGATTCCAGGAACAACAACATGTCTTACCCACATTGGTTTTCCAATCTCCTTTAAATAATTTGCAAATTGTAAAGTAGGTTCTAACTCAACACCAGTCAACTCTTTATACTGTATTGGATCTATTGATTTTATATCTAGAAGTACTAAATCTGCATACTCTAATGCTTCTTTAACTTTATCATTAAATAAGTAACCAGATGTATCTATTGCAGTATGTATTCCCTCTTTTTTACAAAGTCTTAATAGTTCTTTTACATATTCAGGCTGAGTTAACGGATCACCACCAGTGATCGTTACTCCGCCTTTTTTTATAAAGTTTTTATATTTACAGATTTCTAAGAAAGTTTCTTCAGGAGTCTCTAAAGATTTTGCATCTTCTTTTTTCCAAGTATCACAATTATGACAATACTTACATCTCAAAGGGCAACCTTGAGTAAATACAACATATCTGATACCAGGTCCATCTACAGTTCCAAAACTCTCATGTGAGTGAATAAATCCCTTTTTCATTTCTTAGCACATCCTTTTATTATTACATATTTCCGTTTATCGTTCTTGATATAACGTCTAATTGTTGCTCTTTTGTTAATCTTACGAAGTTAACTGCGTATCCAGAAACTCTGATTGTTAATTGAGGGTACTTCTCAGGATTTGCCATTGCATCCTCTAATAAAGCCTTATCGAATACGTTAACGTTTAAGTGTTGTCCACCATCCATTGTAAAGTATCCATCCATTAATCCTACTAAGTTCTCTACTCTTTCTTCTCTAGATTTTCCTAAAGCTCCTGGAGTGATAGCGAATGTGTAAGAAATTCCATCTTCTGCATGGTGGAATGGTAATTTAGCAACTGAAGCAAGTGCTGCTACAGCTCCTCTCTTATCTCTTCCGTTCATTGGGTTAGCTCCTGGAGAGAATGGAGTTCCTGCTGCTCTTCCACAAGGAGTTGTTCCAGTTTTCTTTCCATAAACTACGTTTGAAGTTATTGTTAAGATAGATTGAGTTGCTTTTGAATTTCTGTAAGTATCATGAGTTCTGATGTAGTTCATGAATTTTTCCATAATTTCAACAGCTAATTTATCTGTATTGTCATCGTTATTTCCGAATGCTACATATTCTCCTTCTCTTACGAAGTCAACAGCGATTCCTCTTTCGTCTCTGATTACTTTTACTTTTGCATCTCTAATAGCTGCTAATGAGTCAGCAACGATAGATAATCCAGCAATTCCTGATGCTTGAGTTCTTAAAACATCAACATCATGAAGTGACATTTCGAATGCCTCATAAGAATACTTATCATGCATGTAGTGGATAACTTTAAGAGCGTTAATATATACTCCAGCTAGCCATTTAAGCATTGCATCATATTTTTCCATAACTTCATTGAAATCTAAGTACTCAGAAGTGATTCCTTCGAATTTAGGTGCAACTTGTGCTCCTGACTTCTCATCTCTTCCTCCGTTAATTACATATAATAAAGCTTTTGGTAAGTTTACTCTAGCTCCGAAGAATTGCATTTGCTTTCCTATTTTCATTGGAGATACGCAACAAGCGATTCCATAATCGTCACCTAAGTCAGGTCTCATTAAATCATCATTCTCATATTGGATAGCAGATGTATCTATTGAAACTTTTGCACAGAAATTCTTCCAGCTTTCTGGAGATTTTTGTGACCATAATACTGTTAAGTTTGGCTCTGGAGCTGGACCTAAGTTGTAAAGAGTATTTAAGTATCTGAATGAAGTTCTAGTTACTAAAGTTCTTCCATCAACACCTTCTCCTCCTAAAGCTTCAGTTACCCAAGTAGGATCTCCTGAGAATAAATCATTGTACTCTGGAGTTCTTAAGAATCTGATTATTCTTAATTTGATGATGAATTGGTCGATTAAGTCTTGAGCTTCAGTTTCAGTTAAGATTCCAGCTGCAATATCTTTCTCGATAAAGATGTCTAAGAATGTAGCAGTTCTTCCAACTGACATCGCTGCTCCATCTTGATCTTTTGTAGCTGCTAAGTATGCAAAGTATACCCATTGTACAGCTTCTTTAGCGTTTGATGCTGGCTTAGTTACGTCAAATCCGTAAGAAGCACACATTTTTACGAATACTTTTAAAGCATTGATTTGCTCAGTAATTTCTTCTCTTTTTCTGATGATTTCTTCTGTTAATTCTGGTGCTTCAGAGTTCTTTAAATCCGTTTTTCTCTCTTGGATTAATCTTTCTACTCCGTATAGAGCTACTCTTCTGTAGTCTCCTATTATTCTTCCTCTTCCGTATGCATCTGGTAAACCAGTTACAATTCCAGATCTTCTAACAGCCATCATATCTTCTGTATAAGCTGAGAATACTCCTTCGTTATGAGTTTTTCTATATCTTGAGAATATTTCTTTTGTTATTGGATCAATTTCATATCCGTATGCATTAAGAGAGTTTTCAACCATTCTTAATCCACCTTTTGGATAGATTCCTCTTTTTAATGGAGCATCTGTTTGAAGTCCTACGATTGATTCATTTTCTTTTGAAATGTATCCAGGTCCGTAAGTATCAATTGCTTGTGGAGTTCTAGTTTCTGCATCATAAACTCCCTTTTCAATCTCTACTTTGAACATTTCTGTTAATGTTGACCAAACAGCTTTTGTATTATCAGTAGCTCCTGTTAAGAATGCTTCGTCACCAGTGAAAGGTGTGTAGTTATTCTGAATGAAATCTCTAACGTTAATCTCTTTCTTCCATAAGTTCCCTTTGAATTCTGACCAGTAAGATTGTAAGTTTTCCATCTTTTTTCCTCCTGAATGGATTATATTTTTCATATATCCCAATTATATTTTTAGTCAAAGCTTTGTTAAGCTCAACTTCATTTTCAAGGAAATTATAACACAAATAATAACTAGTGTCAAACTTTTCCAGAGTTTTTAACGATTAATTTTATACTAATTTAGTGGTTATTAGTTGACTTTTATTTTACTTTTTTTGTGCTTTAACCAACTCTTGAACAATTTCATTCAATTTTTTATTGTTTTCACTATTAATTCTTTTCAAATCTATCGGTTTTCCTACAGTTATACGTACTTTTTGATTTGGATTTATTGATATGTTTTTTCTATTTTGAACAAAAAAAGTTCCATCAATTGTTACTGGAAGAACAAATCCATTTGTTTCTGTGGCTAATTTAAAACTTCCTTTTTTAAAACTTCCTATTTCTCCTGTTAAACTTCTCTCTCCTTCTGGAAAAATTACTGTAGGATAACCAGCTTTAACTACCTCTACAGCTTTTCTAATACTCTTTATTCCCTCTCTCGGATTTGATCTATCTAAGAATATACACTTACTCATTTTCATCCACATTGAATAAAACGGCCAATTTTCCATCTCTTTTTTTGCTACAAATCCAAGTGGAATATCAAGTGCAGTAACTAGTACAGGTATATCTAAATTACTTTCATGGTTAGAAACAATAACTATTCCATCTTCTCTTTTTAATTTTCGATAAGCTTTTTCATCTAAATAGATAATTTCTAAATCTATTTTAGCAGCTTTTACTAATTCTTTTGATAATTCTCTTAGTATTTTTCTAGCTTCTAAAGGAGCTTTTTCAGTAGACATTTTTTTTATTTTTCCTGCTTTAAATAAGGTTATATATATAAAGTTAAATATCCCTACTAATGTAACTTTTAAAAGTGTTAACATTCTTCCTCCTGCTTTTGATTCATAATTTTTTTGATATTTCCATAAGAGTATCCTTTACGCATCAAGGAAGCTATTTTTTTTTGCTCATCTCTTCCACGAAGTTTATCCCAAGCTTTTGCTAACTCTTCTAACTCTTCGCCTTCATCATATAAAGATAAAACTTCACTTAGTATTTCAGACGTAATCCCTTTTAATCTTAAATCATACTCTATCTTTTTTCTAGAACCTTTTTTAGTTTTGATATATGTTTTTGCATACTCTAAATCGTCTATATATTGAAGAGTTTCTAATTTTTTTACCACTTTTAATACTGGAAGTTTTTCCCAATATTTTTGTAATAGTTTAGTATGTATCTCTTTTTTTGTATAATCTCTCTTAGATAAATAATAAAATGAAGTAGAGAGAGCAGCTAACTCCAACACTTTTAAGTATTCTTCGTGAGTTAGCTCCTCTCTCTTTTTTAAATCATATTCATTTACTATTTCATTGTTCAAACCAATGTTCAAACCATTTTCAAAGAGATAATTATTCTTCACCAATCTCTTCAGTTTCATCTATCTCCTCTTCCTCAGCAGAATGAATAACAGGCTTATTTTTTTCTAAAAGTTGCATAACTTTTTCTTCAATTGCTGCTAATAATTCTGGTTCAGTTTCCAATCTAGCTTTTACGTTTTCTTTTCCTTGACCTAATCTAATATCTCCAAAACTAAACCAAGCTCCTGATTTTGCAACTATATCATTGTCTAAAGCCATATCCATTATCTCTCCAACTCTAGATATACCTTTACCATACATAATTTGGAATTTAGCTTCTCTAAATGGAGGGGCTACTTTATTTTTAGTAACTTTAACCACAGTTTCGTTACCTATCATCTCTTCACCTTGTTTTACACTTCCAATTCTTTTAACTTCTAATCTTACAGAAGAATAGAATTTCAGAGCTTTTCCACCTGTTGTTGTTGTTTGAGGACCAAAACTGAATCCACCAATTTTATCTCTAACTTGATTTATAAATATCATTGTTGTTTTAGATTTATTTATAGATGCCGTTAATTTTCTTAATGCTTTTGACATCAATCTTGCTTGAAGTCCCATTTGCTGATCTGACATCTCTCCATCTATCTCTGCTTTTGGAACTAATGCTGCTACTGAATCGACTACAATTATATCGATAGCTCCAGATCTTACAAGCATATCTGCAATCTCTAAAGCTTGCTCTCCGAAATCAGGTTGAGATATTAATAACTCATCTACATCTACACCTAATGCTTTTGCATAAACAGGATCCAATGCATGTTCAGCATCTATAAATGCTGCTACACCACCCATTTTTTGTGCTTGTGCAACTATATGTAAAGCTATTGTTGTTTTTCCAGAACTTTCAGCACCATAAACTTCTAATATTCTTCCTCTAGGTACTCCACCTATTCCAAGAGCTAAATCTAAGTTTATACTTCCTGTTGGAATAACTTCGATATTCATTCCTTGATTCTCACCAAGTTTCATTATAGATCCTTCACCAAAATCTTTTCTAATCTGCTTTAATGCTGTTTCTAAAGCTTTTGACTTATCTGTTGCAATTTCAACTGTTTTCTTTGCCATAATAATTTACCTCCCACTTTCATCTATTATTTGCATTACCCTTTCTGCACTTAATTTTTTCATACAATTAAAATGTTTTTGAGGGCAAACTTTATCACCATGTAAACTACAAGGTGAACAAGGTTCATTCAAATAAATCAATTTATTATTTTCATCATACTCAAACATCTCTGGACTTGTTGGTCCAAAAATAACAAATGTAGGACATTTAACCCCTCTAGCAATATGAAAAGGCCCTGAGTCATTAGTTACTAAAAAACTAGCTTTTGAAAGTAAAGCTCCACTCTCTTTAAGGCTCAATTTGCCAGCTAAATTTATAGCTACTTCTCCACTAAGTTTTTTTATACTTTCACACATCTCATATTCACTATTAGAACCAATTATAATTGGTTTCTTTCCATATTTATTATAGAGTAATTTTGATAATTGTGCAAACTCTTCTTTTGTCCATTTTTTAGTTTCCTTTGAAGCACCTGGTGCAATCATTGGTACGTTTTCGTAATCTATACACAATGTTTTTATTTTTTCTAAATCTTCATTTTTAAATGTGAAAGTTAAATCTTCGCCTTTATAGTTTAAATTTAATATTTTAAATGCTCCAAAGTAATTTTTTACTATCGTATTATCCACTTTATATTTAATAGCTTTCATTTTTACTAAAAGTGTTTTAAGAAGACCTCTTTTTTTATATTTAAAAGTTTTAGCTCCTATTGCACTACTTATAATTTTTGATCTAACTTTAGAATGTAAATCAAAGACATAGTCATAGTTATTATTTCTTAACTCTCTTCCAAATTCCAACATATTTTTAAATCCGTCATGCTTTTTTTTGTTAAATAAGATTAGATTATCTACATAAGGACAATCTAAAATAGAATCTTTAAAGTTTTCCATAACTAAAAAATCTATTACTACTTCTGGATAATTTTTCTTTAACTCTTTTAGTACAGGAGTTGTTAATATTACATCTCCTATCGAACTCAGTCTTATAATTAAAACTCTCAATTTATTTTCCCTTTCTTCGTATTACTTTTTTTATTGTTCCTAGCCAATGTAAATAGCTATTTAAAGCTTTTGCTATTTTATAACTTTTAGTTTCTTTATCATAAATATCTATCTCTTCATGACAACTTTCTTCTAAATATATAAATTCATAGGCTTCACCTATTTTTCCATATTTATTCGTACTTAATTTTGCATCTACTAAAAATAATTTGTCTTCTGATATCAAAAAATTATCTAACTGTGAATCTCCGTGTAAAAATCCTTTTCCATGAATTTTTTTTAACTCTTCATTCACTAAATCTAAATTTTCTAATTTTGCTGATTTTCCATTTATAAAAGAGGTTACTAAAAATGAATCAAAGCTCATTCCAAAAACTTTTTTTTCCCAATACATAATTGGTTTAGGTCCATTAAAACCATTTTCTAATATCCTAAAATAATTTTCATATTCTCTTTTACTTTCACTACCTCTAAATAAAGAGATTAATCTTTGCCATTTTTTAAGATTTTTTTCTTTTGGAATTTTATACACATATTGTTGATCTTCAATTTCTAAAAGAATAACATAGCTTCTATTATCATCTTTTAATACTTTTAATAACTTATAGTCTTTATTTTTTATTCTATTTGGTAATGTAAAATCTAAACATTGATTACAAACTACTTTTTCCATAATCACCTCTTTAACTTTTCTATAATTTTTGTATAAGCTAATTCTGGTTTTATTTCTAACATACATTTAAAATGACCTTTTGGGCATTTATTTCCGCCATGAATTGAACATGGTCTACATGATAATCCTTCGATTTCTAAAACTTCACTATTTTCGCTCCAAGGAAAAAACCCAAACTCTTTTACTGTAGGTCCAAACAATGCAATAATACTTGTTTCGGGAAATGCTGAAGCTATATGAATTGGAGAAGAATCATTTGTTAATACAACTTTTGATCTTTTTAACACTTCTGCTAATTCTAAAAGACTCGTTTTATCTCTTAAATCTACAACTCCTTTAGGAATATGAATATTTAAAAACAACTCATCTTTTCCACCTATAACCACTACTTTTCTACCATTTTCCATCAACAAATCTATAACGTTATTAAAATACTCCAACGGCCATTTTTTAGTAAACCATTTACTTCCTGGTGCCACTGCAACTACATCTTTACCAATTAAGTTATTATCTATCCAAATTTTTTCAATTTTTTCAATATCTTTTTGACTTTGATATAACTCTATTGGATAATTTTTTCTAATATCCTTCTCTGAATCCTCAAAAAAAGATATTAATTTTTCTACTTCATGTTTTTCTTTAGCATATTTTATTTTATCCGTAAATAAGAATGCACCACTCGCATTACTGTAACCTATTCTTTTTGGTGATCTTGTTAACCAAGATAAAATTGAACTACGTAGATATCTATGTGGCGTTAATACTATGTTGAAGTTTTCATATCTTAATCTTCTTCCTAAACCTATAAGACCTTTAACTCCAGAATGACTTCCTCTTTTATCATACTCTATTATTTCATTTAAATGTTGATTATTTCTTAAAATACTAGCTCCTACTGGAGTTGTTACATAAGTAATTTTTGAATCAGGATAGATTTCTTTTATTCTTTTTAATAAAGGTGTTGATAAAACTATATCTCCTATAAAAGCTGTATGTATAATTAATATTTTCAATATTATCTCTCCAGTCTATCTATTATTTCTTGAATTATTTTATTTTCAATCTCTTCTGTATAAGAATCAAAATTCTTATGCTTATAGTTTTCTTTAGCATTTGCATCTGGAACTATATATGTTACATTATCATTTCCAAAAACTCCCCATCTAGTTGGACTTTGAGTTGGTTTTTTAGGATATAATGCTACTATACTTTTTTGCAAAGAACCAGCTATATGAGTTGGCCCAGTAGAACCCCCAAAATAAACTTTCGATTTATTTATAACTGCACCTATATTTAAAAGCTCTCCTCCATTTGCAAATAGGTAAACTCTTTCTTTTCCTATTTTTTGAATTAAATTTAAACCTCTTTCTTCATCTGAAATATGAGCAGTTATAACTATATCTAAATCATTTACTCTATCCATAACTTTACTTAAAAGCTGGGCATACTCTTCATCCTTTATATTTTTTGCTGAACCACCCATAAATGGATTAACAACCAATACTTTTTGTCCTATATTATTATCCTTGAAAAATTTACTTGCTGATTCTATATTACTGCTATCTAAAAATATTCCTGTATTTATTTCAAATTTTTCTTCAAAAAGTTTTTTATTTAATTTTTTTATCAAATCTAAATTGTATTCAGCTTCATGTTTAACTGATTTTGACCTTTTTTGTAAAACTCCTTTATTAAATGTAAAAAATGATTTTAATTTTGAAAGTGGACCTATCTTTACTTTAGCTCTACTTGCTTTTGCAAGTTGCATAACAAAATCATCAACATATAGAGCTATAAAAACATCTGCATTAAAATACTCTATCTTTTCTAGTAACTCTTTCTGTCTGTACCTGTCTATTTGAACAACTCTATTTATATAAGGAAGATTTTTTACAATATTATAATTATAATCTCTAACCAAGAGGGTTATCTCTGCATCTGGATACATTTTTCTAACCATAAAAAAGCTTGGAATTGATAGTATTAAATCTCCTATTTTATCCGTTCTTGCTATTATTATTTTTTTGTATGTATGAGCCATTTTTATACATCTCCCTTAATTTAAAATATTTTATCATAGAGTATAGTGAGCTTGTAGAAGAGATTACAAATCCTTCAACTCCATCTAAAAATCCTAATCTAAATATATACATTCTTAAAAATTTATATACTGGATTTATAAATATGTCAAATATACTAACTTGCTTACCTTTTTTATAATAATCTTTTGCTCCTTCTGTTGTATATCTATTAAATCTTGCAAAATAGTCATCCATTGTTAAATATGAATGATGGAATATATTTTCTTTTATTTTAAAAATTTCTTTATTAGTTACGAACTCTTCATGAACATTATTATCATTAAATTTTCCAGCATCTTTTTTAAAAAGTCTAATTGCATATGATTTACCCCAACCACCATGTTTTAACTTTTTTCCAAAACAAACTGATAATCTATTTATCTTAAAAACCTCTTTTGATGATACTGAACCTTTTACAATATCATTTATTTTTTGAAATAACTCTTCTGAAATCTCTTCGTCTGCATCTATATTTAAAATCCAATCTCCACTACATTTTTGAATTGCTGAATTTCTTTGGGGACCATAACCTCTCCAAGTTTCACTATAAAATTTGGCTCCAAACTCTTCTGCAATCTCTTTTGTAGAATCTGTTGAACCACTATCTACAATAACTATTTCATCTACTAAATTTTTAACTGAATTTAATGTTTTTCTTAAAATTTTTTCTTCATTAAATGTTATCATTGCAACAGATATCTTCATTTTCCACCTCTTTTTTTAGTTTTTCTCTTTTTTAATTATATCAAATAATATGTTAATTTACAAAAAAGTTTTACAATAAAAAAGAGATAAGGTATTTCTACCTTATCTCTATAGTTCAAAGAATTACTTAGCTTCTGATGTGAAGTCTAATGATGCAAGTCTTTGATATTGTCTCCATCTTCTTTGAGCCTCTGCTTTATTTTTAGTAAATAACACTTCTGCATGTTCTGGTTTAGATTTAGCTAATGTAGCATATCTAACTTCTCCCATTAAGTAGTCATTATAAATATCCCAGTTAGGTTCTTTTGAATCTATTTGAAGTGGGTTTTTACCTTCTGCTTCTAGCATTGGGTTATATCTGAATATTGGCCAGTATCCACACTCAGTTGCTTTTTTCATCTCAAGTTGACTGTTACCCATTCCATTTTTTAATCCATGACTTATACAAGGTGCATAAGCAATAATTAATGATGGTCCAGCATAAGCTTCAGCTTCAGCGATAGCTTTTAAGTATTGAGCTTGGTTTGCACCCATAGATACTTGTGCAACATAGATATGTCCATAAGACATTGCAATTGCTGCTAAGTCTTTCTTTTTATTAGCTTTTCCTGCTGCAGCAAATTTAGCTACTGCTCCTGTTTGAGTAGATTTAGAAGCTTGTCCTCCAGTGTTAGAGTAAATCTCTGTATCCATTACTAAAACATTTACATCATCTGAAGAAGCTAAAACATGATCTAATCCACCATAACCGATGTCATAAGCCCATCCGTCTCCACCAAATATCCATTGTGATTTTTTAACAATATATTGCTTTAAATCTAAGATTTCAGTAGCAACTTCACAGTTACATGCTTCTAACATAGGTACTAATTTATTTCTAACTTCTTTTGTTTTATTTCCATCTGCTCTATTTTGAATCCATTCAGCAAATAGTCCTGCAATCTCTTCAGATACATTTTTCATGTTCTCTTCCATGATTGTTTGAAGTCTATCTCTCATAGCTTCTACAGCTACTGCCATTCCGTAACCAAACTCTGCATTATCCTCAAATAATGAGTTAGCCCAAGAAGGTCCTTCTCCACAGCTATTAGTTGTGTAAGGAGTTGACGGTGCTGATCCACCATAAATTGAAGAACATCCTGTAGCATTAGCTATCATCATTCTATCTCCAAATAATTGAGTTATAGCTTTGATGTAAGGAGTTTCTCCACATCCACCACAAGCTCCATGGAATTCGAATAATGGTTGTGCAAATTGAGATCCTTTTACAGTTGCTTTAGACATAAATTCATCTTTGTATGTTACTTTATTGAATAGGTATTCTGCATTTTCTGCTTCTCCCTTTTCAATCTCTTGACCGATTGGTACCATTACTAAAGCTTTTTCTTTAGCTGGACATACGTTTGCACATAATCCACATCCTGTACAATCTAAAGTTGATACTTGAATTTTATACTCTAAACCTTCTAAACCTTTTCCTACTGGAGTTTTTGTTTTTAACTCGTTTGGTGCTCCTGCTTTTTCCTCAGCTGTCATTAAGAATGGTCTTATAACTGCATGTGGACAAACATATGAACATTGGTTACATTGGATACAATTTTCTGGCTTCCATTCTGGAACGTTTACTGCTACACCTCTTTTTTCAAATGCAGTTGTACCGTTTTCAAATGTTCCATCCTCATAACCTAAGAATGTTGAAACTGGTAACTCTTCACCTTTTAAAGCGTTTATTGGTTTTGCAATTTTTTCTACAAATGATTCTAACTTAGTACTAGTACATCCACATCCTGTGCAATCACAAGCTTGCTTCTCTCCAGCAACTTCAGTTGTTAAGTTAGCCCATGCAGGGTCAACGTTAACTTCAACTAACTCTCCAGCTCCTTTATCTACAGCTTCGTAGTTCATCTTAACGATAAGGTCACCTTTTTTAGAGTATGATTTTTCAGCATACTGCTTCATATAAGTTTGAGCTTCTTCGAAAGGAATTACATCTGCTAATTTAAAGAATGCTGATTGCATTATTGTATTAGTTCTTCCTCCTAATCCAATTTCTGCTGCAAGTTTATTTGCATTTACTATGTAGAACTTTGCATTTTTTTCTGCTAAAGCTTTCTTATATGAGTTAGGTAAGTGAGCTAAAACTTCCTCTTTATCCCAAACACAATTTAATAAGAATGTTCCACCATTTTTTAAACCAGTTATCATTTCATATTGACTTAAGTATGAAGGCACTGAACATGCTACGAAGTTAGGTGCTGATACTAAGTAAGTTGATTTTATTGGATTTTTACCAAATCTTAAGTGTGATCTAGTAGATCCACCAGATTTTTTAGAATCGTATGCAAAGTAACCTTGTGCATATAAATCTGTTTTATCTCCAATTATTTTAATAGAGTTTTTGTTAGCTCCAACTGTTCCATCTGCTCCAAGTCCAAAGAATAAACATTCTCTTACTCCTTCTGCAGCAGTTTCAATATGTGGACCAACCTCTAAAGATTTATAAGTTACGTCATCATTAATACCTACAACAAATCCATTTTTTGGTTCTGCTTCTTTTAGGTTATCAAATACTGATTTCATTTGTGCTGGTGTAGTATCTTTTGAAGATAATCCATATCTTCCACCTACGATTACAGGAGCATTTTCCATTCCATAGAATAATCCTCTTATATCAATATATAATGGCTCTCCTACAGATCCAGGCTCTTTTGTTCTATCTAATACTGCAATTTTCTTAACTGTTTTAGGGAATACATTGAAGAAATACTCAGATGAGAATGGTCTGTAAAGATGTACATTTATAAGACCTACTTTTTCTCCTTTTGCTACTAAGTAATCAACAGTTTCAATTAAAGTTTCACATACTGAACCCATTGCTATAACAATATGTTCTGCATCTGGTGCTCCGTAGTAATTAAATGGCTTATAATCTCTTCCTGTTACTTTAGAGATTTCTTCCATGTAATTAGCTACTATAGCTGGTACTGCATCATAGAATTTATTTTGTACTTCTCTTGTTTGGAAGTAAATATCATCATTTTGAGCTGTTCCTTTAGTTACTGGGTGCTCTGGGTTTAAAGCTCTTTCTCTGAAAGCTTTAATAGCATCCATATCAACTAAACCTTTTAAAACATCAAAATCCATTACTTCAACTTTTTGAATTTCATGTGAAGTTCTGAATCCATCAAATATATTCATGAAAGGAACTCTAGATTTTATAGCTGCTAAATGAGCAACTCCTGTTAAATCCATAACTTCTTGTACTGAACTTTCAAATAACATTGCAAATCCTGTTTGTCTAGCTGCATAAACGTCTTGATGATCTCCAAAGATAGATAACGCTTGTGCTGCTAATGCTCTTGCTGCAACATGAATTACTGAAGGTAATAACTCTCCAGCTATTTTATACATGTTAGGAACTTTTAGTAATAATCCTTGTGATGCTGTATATGTTGTCGTTAAAGCTCCTGCTTGTAACGATCCATGAACTGTTCCTGCTGCTCCTGCTTCTGATTGCATTTCCACAACTTTAACTGGAACTCCAAACATATTTTTCATTCCTCTTGATGCCCATTCGTCAGTGTATTCAGCCATTGGCGATGATGGAGTTATTGGATAGATTCCTGCTACTTCTGTAAAAGCGTAAGCTGCATATGCTGCCGCTTGGTTTCCATCCATAGTTTGCATTTTTTTAGTCATTTGAATTGTCCTCCCTTATTGTAATCGACTGTTGAGTCAAACCTATTTTACACATTTCTGACTCAATTGTCAATTAAACTTCTGTTTTTTAAGAAAATTTAAACTAATTCAACCAAATATAATTTTAACCTGACCATTTTGTTCTTTTATAATTTATTTTGTAGAGTTTACAATCTCGTAAGTATCTCTAGCAATTACTAACTCTTCGTTTGTTGGTATTTTGAATGCTTTTACTTTAGAAGTTTCTGTAGTTAAAAGTACATTTCCTTTTTGTCTCTTAGAGTTAACTGCTTTATCTAAGTCAAGACCTAAGAAATCTAAACCTCTTAAAACATCTTCTCTAGTTTTTCCAGAGTTTTCTCCAATTCCACCAGTGAAACAGATTGCGTCTACTCCACCCATTTGTGCAGCGTAGTTACCTACATATCCTCTTATTTTATAAGCAAACATTTCTTCTGCTAATAAAGCTCTTTCGTTTCCTGCTGCTGCTGCCATTTCCATATCTCTACAGTCTGAAGATTCTCCAAAGATTCCTAAGATTCCAGATTGCTTGTTCATTCTGTCATCCATTTCTTTATCAGATAATCCTCTTTTGTTTTTTATGAATAAAACTGCTGCTGGATCGATATCTCCACATCTAGTTCCCATCATAATTCCTTGTAATGGAGTTAATCCCATTGTTGTATCAACACATACACCATTTTTAACTGCAGATACTGATCCACCGTTTCCTAAATGACAGATGATTATTTTTGATTCAGCAGGATTTCCTAATAAATCTATTGCTACTCCAGAAACAAACTTATGAGATGTTCCGTGGAATCCATATTTTCTAACTTTTAATTCAGTATAATCTTCGTATGGTAAAGCATACATAAATGCTTCTTTTGGAATTGTTTGGTGGAATGATGTATCAAATACAGCCACATTTGGCTTTCCAACCATTAATTCTTGCATAGTTCTTATTCCTAATAAGTTTGCTGGGTTATGTAATGGTGCTAACTCAGAACATTCTTCCATAGCTATCATAACTTCTGGAGTTACTAATACAGATTGAGCAAACTTCTCTCCACCGTGTACAACTCTATGACCTATAGCGTCTACTTCTTCTACTGATTTAATTACTCCATATTCTGGATGTGTAATTGCTTTTATAACTAATTCTAATGCTTCTTTATGAGTAGGCATAGCCTCTTTGATTTCGATTTCGAAGTCATTTGCTGGAGTTTCATACTCCATTTTTGCTCCTTCGATTCCTATTCTTTCACAAAGTCCTATTGCGAAAAGTTCTCCTGATTCAGGATTTAATAATTGGTACTTTAGAGATGAACTACCACAGTTAATAACTAAAACTTTCATTAAATTTACCACCTTAATTTTTTTATTTTTTATTTTTATTCGGTAAGAATATAATTCTTACCGATTTATTGACTTTATATTTTTATTACTTTCCAGCTTGAACTGAAGTTATTGCAGTTAAATCAACGATGTCTTTAACTGAACATCCTCTTGAAAGGTCATTTATTGGTGCTGCTAATCCTTGAATTAAAGGACCATAAGCTTCTGCATTAGCTAATCTTTGTACTAATTTATATCCAATATTTCCTGCTGCTAAGTTAGGGAATATTAATACATTTGCATTACCTGCAACTTTTGATTCTGGAGCTTTCTTTAATCCTACAGCAGCAACTAAAGCTGCATCTGCCTGTAACTCCTCTTCAAATGCAAATTCTGCATTTCTTTCTCTTAATATTTCTCCAGCTTTCTTAACTACATCTACTGAATCATGCTTTGCTGATCCTTTTGTAGAGAATGTCATAAGTGCAACTTTTGGCTCTATTCCAGCTACTGAAGCTGCAGTTTGAGCTGCTTCTGATGCGATATCAGCTAATTGCTCTGAAGTTGGCTCTGGTATTACAGCACAATCTCCAAATATTAAGATTTCTCCGTAAGTTTCTACGTTATGCTTTAATTCCATCATGAATACTGAAGATACAGTTTTCACTCCTGGTTTAGTTCCAACAACTTGTAATCCTGCTCTTAATACATTTGCTGTAGGTGAATCTGATCCTGAAACCATTCCAGCTACATCTCCCATTTTAACCATCATAGCACCAAAGAAGTTAACATCTGTTGTTAATAATCTCTCTGCTTCTTCTGGTGTCATTCCTTTTTTAGCTCTTAATTCACAAAGCTTTTCTACATAAGAAGATAATTTTTCAGTAGTTTTTGGATCTACTATTTCAACACCTTCTAATGATACTGCTAAATCAGCAGCGAATGCTTTTATTGTTTCTAGGTTTCCTACTAATACAGGTGTTCCTATTTTCTCTTCAACTATTCCTGCTGCTGCTCTGATTACTCTCTCATCAGTTGCTTCAGGAAGAACTATTTTGTTTCCTAATACTTTTGCTTTCTCTTTAATCTGAACTATAATACTCACTTAAGTCCTCCTATATTTTCCTTAAATAAACTATACTTTTTTAATCACACTGTAATAGTGCTCGTATTTTTCAACTATATATTAACAAATTTTAAATATATTTACAACAGAAATTCTATTTTTTTTTAATATATTAGTCAAAAATAGCTTCTATGTACTCTTTACTATTAAATTGTCTTAAATCCTCTATACCCTCTCCAACACCTATGTATTTTATAGGTTTCTTTAATTCCTCAGAGATACTAAATAGTATTCCACCTTTTGCTGTTCCATCTAATTTAGTTACAACAAATCCTGTTAATTCTGTGACTTCATTAAACACTCTTGCTTGTACCAATCCATTTTGTCCTGTTGTCCCATCCAAAACTAAAATAGATTCATAAGGTTGATCTCCAATTTTTTTCTTTATTATATTATTTATTTTCTCTAACTCTTTCATCAAGTTATTTTTGTTATGTAGTCTCCCTGCAGTGTCTATTATTACAACATCTGCATTTTTATCCTCACCAGCTTTAAGTGTATCAAAAACAACCGCTCCTGGATCTGCTCCATCTGGATGTTTTACAATTTCTGCACCTGCTCTTTTAGCCCACTCTTCTAACTGCTCAACTGCAGCAGCTCTAAATGTATCTGCTGCTCCAATTACAACTTTTTTACCATCTTTAACTAATGAAGAAGCTATCTTTCCTATAGTTGTTGTTTTTCCAACTCCATTAACTCCTACCACTAATATAACATTCATTCTTCCTGGTTGAATATCTAGTGAAGTATTTTCTGTTATTAAATAACTCTCTAATACATCTTTTAATACTGGATAAACATCTTCTGGTTTTTTAACTCCCCTAGCTTTAACTTCTACTTTTAAATCTTTTACAATTTTTAAAGTCATCTCTATTCCAATGTCTGATTGTACTAAAGTATCTTCTAACTCTTCATACATCTCTCCATCTACTATAGATTTTCCAGTAAATATATTTTTAAGAGTTCCAAAAAGACCCTCTCTCGATTTAAATAGTTTTTCTTTTAAAGATATAAAGAAACTTCTTTTTTCAACCTTTGGTTTATCTGGATAGATAACTTCTTCAACTTCATTTATTGCTTCTGGAGTTGAAATTATCTCTTGAGTTAAATCGCCTATATTTTCCTGCTCGTTAAAGGGTTTCTCTTCTGTTAACGTTTCTTGAACACTTTCTACTTCTTCATTTAAAATTTCTTTTTCTATTTTCTCTTCAACTTTTTCCTCTTTTTTTCTTCCGAAAAGTTTACCAAAAAATCCCATAATACTCCTCCAAGTTATTTAGAAATTATATGTCTTACTGCTAATATGCCCATTACTGCTGCTATATTTAGTCCACTTCCATATCCTGAACTATCTCCTGCTGCATAAAGTCCTTTTATATTTGTTTCCATATTAGCATCTATTTTTATTCTAGTACTTCTAAATTTTATCTCTGGGAAGTATAGCACTAAATCACTTGATGCAAAACCAGGAGTTATTTTATCATGAACTTCAATAAACTCAATTATATTGTCTAATATTCTTTTAGGGCAAGCAAGTGATATATCCCCTGCTACATAATCCTCAGTTGTTGGAATTATATTTAATCTAGCAATTGATTCATCTGTTGATCTTCTACCAACTTTTAAATCTCCATAAGATTGCATTAATATTTTTCCACCAGTTAACATAGATGACATCTTAGCTATAGCTGTTGCATACTCAAATGGTTGTTTAAATGGTTGAGTAAATGTTTTTGTACAAAGTAAAGCTAAGTTTGTATTTTGTGATTTTTTATCCTTGTAAGCATGACCATTTGCCAATACAACATCGTCACTATGCTTTTCTGCTGCTATGAATCCACTTGGGTTTGAGCAGAATGTTCTCATTTTATCTCTATATTTTGTTGTATGATAAATCATTTTAGCTTCATAGAAGTTTTCATTGATATCTTTCATTACTAAATCAGGAATCTCTACTCTAACTCCTAAATCTACAGCACCAGTTTCATAAGATACACCAGATTTTTCACACATACCCATAAGTTTTTGAGCACCACTTCTACCAAGTCCAATTACAACACTGTTTGAATAATAGCTCTCAATCTCATCTTTTTTATTCTTTACAACTACACCTTTGATAGAACCATTTTCTATTATTAAATCTTCTGCTGATCTCTCAGTTAAAAACTCTACACCTTTTTCTAAAAGTTCATTTACTAACTTTGTGTATAACTCTCTTGAACCATCTGTTCCTAAATGCATTGTTGGAGTATCAACTAATTGAACATTATTTTCAATACATCTTTTCTTTATATCTAGCATAACTTGGTTATACTCTAAACCAGAAGGTTTCTCATCAAATCCAAAATCTTTATAAATATTTGCTACGTATTGAATCGTTTCGTTAACTAAGCTTTTTCCTGTTAATACGTGTACATCTCCACCAACTCTGTAATCCATATTGAATTTAGAATCTGAAAATGCTCCTGCTCCTGATACACCATAAATTATTGCACAAGTTGGACATTTCACACATACACCCAATTTTTCTTTTGGACAAACTCTTTGTGTTAACATTCTCCCCTTATCTAAAACTAAAACTTTTAAATCTTTATTCTTTTTTATAGCTTCATAAGCACCAAAAACTCCTGCTTGTCCACCACCTAAAAATATAATATCGTACATTTTTCCTCCGTTTATACTACTGTCTATTCCAATTTATTTTTTCTATATAAATATCTTCTGGTAAATTTGGATGAATTTCACCTGTTCTTTGAGAAAAGTTGTAATTCCAACCACCTTTTTTGCTTCCTATTTCAAAATTTTGAGTATCAAAAACTTCATTGGAAGCAATAATTGAAGTGCTTCCATATGTTTTTGCTAATGTTTTTCTTCCGTAAATTTCTGCAAAAGAGATTTTATTACCTTCATTATCTGTATAATCTAAAATATGTAAGTTTGAATTTACTCCATCTTTTATCAAATCTGGATAAGTACCTGTTATTTGATAATACTTTTCTAAAGCCACTCTTAACTCTTTTGTGCTTCTTACAGTTTCATCTATTTTATAAGTACCTGTTAAGTCATCTATACCTCTCATTGCTAAATAGATAAATAATACAGTTACTCCTATATTTATAATCCAATTTAAAGTGGTTATTCTTCCATCTTTTTCCATAATCTATAACCTCTTATTATGTTTTATGATCTCTTAGGTTTTATAAATGCATTTCTTACTATTACATCTCCACCTTTAGGTGATGTTACTTCTACATATAAAGGTCCTCTTTTTACAGAAAGCCATCCTAATCCTTTAAATACTAACTCTTCACCAGTTTCAACAGTATATATTTCAACATCCTTTTCTAATGCATTGAATTCATCTCTACAACTATCACATGGTGGTGTTATAAAATCTGCTCCATTCATTAATTCCGCTGCTTTTTCAATATTTGTTTCATGGAAAGTTACATCTTTAGAAGCATATAAAGAGAATATTGGTTTTAAATCATCATTATTTAAAACTGTCATTTGAATCATTCCACCAATTAATATTACTCTATCTTTTTCAACTTTAAATGTTTTTCTAGATATTTCATTTGCTGGAATTATATTTTGATTACATTCTTGACACACAAAATCAGAGAATCTACCTTTTGGGATTAATCCTGGTGTATCTATTAAAGTTATTTTAGAGAATGGAATCTCTGTTTTTATACTCTTTAATGTTGTTCCTGGGAATTTTGAAACTGTTACTCTTTTAGCCCCTATTAGCTTATTGATAATACTTGATTTACCAACGTTTGTAACTCCTAAAACTAATGCAGTTGCTCCATTTGGATAGAAATGCTTTATTTTTTTAAATATTCCATTTATACCATATCCATTTTTTGAACTAACTATAGCTATATCTAATGGTGCAATTCCCTCTTCAGCTAATCTTCCTTTTACCCAATCAGCAACTTCAGAAGGATGCTTATCATCTGGTATTAAATCTAGTTTATTGATTACAATAATAGATTCCATCTCTCTTAGGATATCTAAAATATCATCATCAAATGAACCTTCAAAATCAATTATATCAAAAACTGGTATAGCTACATCTGCTTCTGATAAACTTTTTTGAACTTCATTTCTATAATCTTCTTTTGTCATTTTTATAGGTATATATTGTCCGTAATTTTTTATTTTAAAACATCTTTGACAAAGTAATTCTTTGCTACCACTTTCTAAAACTGATTTAGGTAAAAATCCATTTGAACTCGAGTTTTCTCCTTGAAGTTCAATTCCACAACCTATACATTTTTTTGTCATAAAATCTCCTTTGATTATATTATAAATTTTTTTTCTTTTTCTTTTCTAAAGCTTCTATATATATTTTTGTTGATTCTAAATTTGTATGTCCTAACAATTTTTGAAGTTCAACTATTGTCAAGCCGTTCTCTAGCATATGAACAGCAAAAGTATGTCTAAACGAGTGTGGACTTATCTCTTTTGTTATTCCACCCTTTATAGCATATCTATCAATAAGCCGTCTTAAAGAACGATCTGTTAATCTTCCTGCAGAACCATTAACAAAAAGAATATCTTTTTTATATTTGTCGCCTAACTTTTCTTTTTTTGCTAAAATATATCTTTTATAAAACTCTCTAGTTCTTTCACTAAAAAACACTGTTCTATATTTTTTAAAACTACTTACAACAACTTCCCTATTATCACAATCAAAAACATCTTCACCTAATCCTAAAAGCTCTTGTGATGTTATTCCACTTGAATAAAGTAGTTCAACAATCAATCTATCTCTTAAACTATGATGATTTTTTAGTTCAATTGTTTTTCTCATAATTTTTATCTCTTCCAAGCTCAAAACTTCTGGAATACCCCTATCATAGCTAGGTGCTACTATTAATTGAGCTGGATTATTTTTTATTTTATCAATCTCTTTTAAATATTTAAAAAATGATTTCAATGAAGATATTTTTCTGTTTATAGATCTTTTTCCTATATTATCACTCTGAAGTTCTATTAAGAATTCACGAAAGTTAAATCCATCAATATCAGAAATTTTTTCTAAGTCTTCACATTTTTTTATATAGTCGTTAAACCGATATAAATCTATCCTTAAAGATTTTATTGTATTTAGACTCTTCCCTTTCCCAAACTCACAGTGATATAAAAATTCTTTTATATTAACTATCAAATCAAGAGTACCCATCCAAACTCCTTTTATTTCTCTTCTATTAACTTTTCTGCTAAATAATCTAAAGCTATTGTAGATATTTTATTGTACTTTTCTTTTTTATCTCTTATTCTTTCTTCTAAAGATTTTATAACACCAAAGTTTGGTCCCATTGGTTGGAAATTCTTTTTTTCCTCTGTTATATATTTTATAATAGCTCCTATAGAACTTCTATCATCTAAGATTAATGGTTGTTTACCATCCATCTTTCTTAATATATTTGTAGCTGCCATCAATCCTGTTGCAATTGCACAAACATATCCCTCTCCACCTGTTATTTGTCCTGCAAAGTATATATTATCATTAGACTTTAAATTCAGTGCTGGTGTTAATAATTTTGTTGAATTTATAAATGTATTTCTATGCATTACTCCATATCTAACAAATTCAGCATTTTCTAAACCTGGTATCATTGAGAAAACTCTTTTTTGCTCTCCCCACTTTAAATTTGTTTGGAATCCTACAAGGTTATATAATTTACCATCTTTGTCATCTTGTCTCAATTGAACAACAGCAAATTCCTCTTTCTCTGTTCTTGGATTTATTAATCCTTTTGGTTTTAATGGACCAAATAGTAATGTTTTAAATCCTCTTTGAGCAATTCTTTCAACTGGCATACAAGCCTCAAATAGCTTTTCCTCTTCAAATTTTTTCATTGGTGCTCTTTCAGCTGTAATCAAAGCATCATAGAAAGCTTCGTATTGCTCTTTATTCATAGGACAGTTTATATATTCTCCCTCTCCTTTATCATATCTTGATTGATAGAATACCTTTTCTTGGTCAATTGATTCTAATGTTACAATTGGTGCTGCTGCGTCATAGAAATAAAGATATTCTTGCTCTAAAACTTCTGATATATTTTTTGAAAGATTATCAGAAGTTAAAGGTCCACTTGCTACAATAACAATCTTATCTTTTGGTATCTCTTTTAACTCTTCATTAATAATTTCTATATTTTCCATAGAATGTAATATCTCTGTTATTCTTTCAGAGAAACCTTCTCTATCAACTGCTAATGCTTGTCCTGCAGGAACTTTTGTTTCATCTGCAATCTCTATAAGTAAAGACCCCATTCTTCTTAACTCTTCTTTCATCAATCCAGAAGCGTTTCCTAAATGGTTTCCTCCTAATGAATTACTACACACTAACTCAGCAAATTTTTCACTTTTATGAGCTTCAGTTGATACTTTCGGTCTCATCTCATATAATTTAACTTTTACACCAGCTTTTGCTAATTGATAAGCTGCTTCTGAACCAGCTAATCCAGCTCCAATTACTATTACCTCTTTATTTATCATACATTCTCCTTTTATACACATACAAAATTCTCGCCTAAAAAGGCGAGTTCTTTGTCGGTTACTCTTTTTTATCTTTTTCTAATTTTTTTATATTTTTACAATCAGGATATCCAGTACAAGCTAGGAATTTCCCCCATCTACCTCTTCCTATCTTAAATGGTTTTCCACACTTTTCACAATTTCCTGCATTTTTAAGAATCTCTTCCTCTTCTTTTTGAATTCCATCCATTATCCATTTCAATTGAACTATTCCATCAATCTCTTCTATAGAACCATTCATTAATAATTTTTTTACCTCACCTGGTAAAGAAACTCTTTCATTATCCTCTTTAAAGTTTTGACTTTCTAAATAACTTCCAAATCTTCCTAATTTTAAAAGAAGTTTAGTTCCATTTTCTAAGCAAACATCTGTCATTTTTCCTTGTTTAACTCTTAGTTGCTCTTCTAAAACATCTTTTACTGTTATATCTCCAGCTTTGATATCTTCTAATGAGATATCTAAACCTTTTAAAGAGTATTTTTCCTTACATTCCTCATCCGTACAACACAAGTATCTTCCAAATCTACCATTTTTCATAATCATATTTCCTTTTCCACAAGGACAAGGAACATCCGAAGTTATAATTCTACTTGATTCCTCTTCAACTTTAGCTTTATACAGTTCTAAGTCTTTTGAAAGTTTTGAATAGAAATCTTCTAATATTTCAACCCAATTTTTTTGACCCTCTTCAACAGAATCTAATCCATCTTCTAAAGAAGCCGTAAATTTAACATCCATTATCTCTTTAAAATTTATCTCTAAAATAGATTTTATTTCATATCCTAACTCTGTTGGAACAAAACTTTTCCCTTCTAGTATAACATACTCTCTCTTTTTTAATGTTTCTATTATTGCTGCATATGTTGAAGGTCTTCCTATTCCATCTGCTTCTAATTTTTTTACTAAAGATGATTCAGTTAATCTAGCTGGTGGTTTTGTCCAGTCTTCTTTAATATTTAGTTTATTTAATTCTAAATAATCACCCTCGTTTATAATTGGGAATTGTCCTAACGGTAAATCTTCTTCATCTTTAAAGACTTTATAGTAACCATCAAAAATTATTTTATTTAAAGTTCCTCTAAATTGATAAGCACCATTCTGAAGAATTATTTCAAACTGCTCATACTCCATAGGAGCTAACTGTGAAATCATAAATCTATCCCAAATAAGTTTATATAACTTATATTGATCTGGTGTTAAGTCTTTTTTAATTTTATCTGGAACTAAATATATCTCTGTAGGTCTAACAGCTTCATGGGCATCTTGTATTTTTTCATCTTTTTTCTTCTTTACAACCTCTTTACCTAAATACTCTTTCCCAAAATTTTCTGTTATATAACTTTTAGCCATCCCTTTAGCTTCTTCAGAAATTCTTGTTGAATCTGTTCTCATATAAGTTATTAATCCTTTTTGAGTTCCATCAATACTGATACCCTCATACAAACTTTGAGCTACAGACATAGTTTTTGAAGCTGAAAATCCAATATATGACGATGATAATTGCTGTAATGTACTTGTTTTTAATGGTAATGGTGGGTTTTTAGATTTTTTGCTTACTTTAGAATTTATAACTTCATATTCTGAGTTCAAAGTTAATTTAACATTTTGAACAACAGTTTCATCTGTTATTCTTTCAAATCTTTTTCCTTCTACTTTATAAAGTGAAAGATTCATGTCATTTTGAAACTCTCCTTTTATATCCCAGAATTTTTCAGGTATAAACTTTTTTATTTTATCTTCTAAATCACAAACTAGCTTTAAAGCTACTGATTGAACTCTTCCAGCACTGGTATTTGAAGATATAGCTTTCCATAAAAGTGGACTTATCTCATAACCAACCAATCTATCTAAAATTCTTCTAGCTTGTTGAGCATTAACTCTGTTAATATCAACTTTTCTAGGATTTTTTATAGCTTCCCTTATTGCAACATTTGTTATTTCGTTGAATTCTATTCTATTTGCTTCATTTTCGTCTAATTTTAGGGTTTGTGCTAAATGCCAAGCAATTGCTTCACCCTCTCTATCTGGATCGGATGCTAAATAAATCTTATCTGATTTTTTTGCTAAATCTTTTAAGGTTTTTATTATATCACCTTTTCCTCTAATTGTAGAATAACTCGGTTTAAATCCAGCCTCTACATCTACTCCAATTTTACTTTTTGGCAAATCTCTTACATGTCCAAAAGAAGCTGTAACATGAAAATTATTCCCCAATATTTTTTCAATTGTTTTTGCTTTTGCAGGAGACTCTACTATTACTAAGTTTTTTTTCGCCACTATTTTCACCCCTAAAATTTTCTCTATATACATTATTCGCTCTTAATTATATTAGAAAATCATAAAAAAATCAACTAAGGCCATAAAGTTTCCCATTTATAAACGTCTTCTGTAGTGTCCTGCAGGTAAACTTTGAACATAACCTTCTATTTCTAACTCCATTAAATTACTCAGTAATTCACTAGTGTTACAAACTAATTCTTTCTTTATTTCTTCTAAATGCATTTTCGTTTTTAATACAGTGTATATTTTTAATTTTATTCCAGTCAATCTATTAAATTCTTCACCAGCTTGACTTTTTTTACTCCAATTATACTCTTTTAAAATATCTTCTCCACTTGTTACCAATTTTGCATGAGATTTTTTTATTAATTCATTACATCCTTGAGAAAGAGGATAAGTTATATCACCAGGTATTGCAAAAACATCTCTTCCCTCTTCTAAAGCTTGATTTGCTGTTATCAAACTTCCACCTTTCATAGAACTCTCTATTACAATTGTCCCTTTGGTTAATCCAGCTATTATTCTATTTCTAACTGGAAATTTTTCAGGTGTCGGTTCTGAGTTCAATGAAAATTCAGAAATTACCAAACCGTTTTTTTCTATCTCTTTTCTTAATTTAGTATTAGTTCTTGGGTAATTAACGTTTATACCACAACCTAGAACTGCTACTGTTTTACCCTTTAATCTCAAAGCCTCTCCATGAGCCAACGAATCTATTCCTAAAGCCAATCCACTTACTACTACAACCTCTCCATCCACCAAATCTTTTACTACCGATTGACAACCGAGTTCACCATATTTTGTAGAACGTCTTGTTCCTATAACTGAAATCATTCTCTCTTTATTTAAAAGGTCTATATCTCCTTTATAAAATAAAAAAAGTGGTGGTTTAGCTATATTTTTTAAATTTTCAGGATATCTATAATCGTTCATATCAATTAAACCTATTTTATTGTTTTCTAAAAAATTTATAGTATCTAAATATTGTTCATTATTATTTGAATTCATTACTAACTCTGTATCTTCATGAGTGAAATTTAATATATTTTTAAGTTCATCTAGATTAGTAAAAATTTCTTTATATCTTTTATAATTATTCATCAAAGCTCTAATCTTACTACTTTTTAATCCTACCAATTTCAAACGATACCATTCCATAAAAAACCTCTTTCTTATTTAGAATATGTTGATGTTAGCATATTACTTATCTCTTTTGACCCTGGATATAATCTTCTTCCTTCTTGAAGAACCTCTCTAGCTCTCTCTATTTTTTTCTCTGCTAAATAAACATCTGACAATGCTAAAAATCCTTCTATACTTTGACCATAATTCATGTAAATTTCAAAATCATCAATAGCTTTATTATACCTTCCTAAATTTCTATATGCAAGTCCTCTTCCTAAGTATGCTTCTCTCATGTTTGGTTCAATAGAGATAGCTACACTGTAAAAATCTACTGCTTTATTATACTCACCAATAAATCTATAACTTGTTGCTGCTCCAAATAAATTTCTTGAACTATCTATATTACTACTAAAAATTTGTGCTGCTCTTTCATATTTTCTGTTTCTAAAATATTGATCTCCTAGATAGAAAATCCTATTTTCATCACTATTTATTGATAATAAATAATTTTTAAAAATATTTTCATAATCTTTTATCAAAACTGCTGCTTTATCTCTATCATCTTGTCTTGAAATTTGATTTTCTAAGTTTCGGATTTGTGACGGTCTTTCATCTCCTAAAGATATTAAATTCAAAACTACAAAAAATATTCCTATCATTTTTTTCATTTAAAAAATCTCCTTTACTTCACTAATTATTTTTCCAAACTCTAAAGTTGTTTCCAACTTATCTCCTACTTTTACTTCAGAACTATTTTTTATTACAAAAGTATTCTTTTTAGTTATACTATATCCTCTTTTTAAAGTTCCTAAAGGGTTTAATCCTATTATTTTTTGAATTCTAATCTCTAATTCATGATTCTTTACATTCAAATCTTTTTTTAAAACCTCTTTTAAGCGCTCTTCTTTTAAAACTAAAATTCTATTTTTCTCTTCGATTAATTTATAAAAATTTCTAATAGAATAACTATTCTCTATCTTTTGTAACTCATCTCTATTTTTAGATATTACTCTATTTATAGCATTTTTTAATCTAATCTCTTTTTCTGATAATCTATTTTCTATTTCTGATTTAACAGGAATCGCTATCTCTATTGCTTGAGTAGGAGTTGAGGCTCTTACATCAGCTACTAAATCTGAAAGTAAATTATCAATTTCATGACCTACTGCTGAAATAATAGGTTTTTCACTCTGAGAAAAAGCTCTCGCTACTTCCTCTTCGTTGAATGCCCATAAATCTTCAACACTTCCTCCACCACGTCCAGCTATTATTAAATCTATCTCTTTAATTTTATTTAACGTCTCTATACCTTTTACAATTTCCTCTTTTGCACCTAATCCTTGAACTTTTGCTGAGTAGATATAAATATCTATATTTTTATATCTTTTTCTAGTCGTATTTATTATATCATGAAAAGCTGCTCCTGTATAAGCTGTTACTACTCCTATAGATGTTGGGTATTTCGGTAGAGGAGTTTTAAACAGTTCAGAGAATAATCCCTCTTTTTCTAATTTAATTTTTAATTTTTCCAATTTCTCATACATCTCTCCAAGTTTATCTTCTTTTTGAATATGTCTTATAAGAATTTGAAAATCACCTCTTGTTTCATAAAACCCTACATCTCCAAATACTTTTACAGAATCTCCCTCTTTCAAATTTTCAGATATTTTTTTAAATTTATAATTAAATGCAGCACATTTTATCTGACTCGTTTTGTCTTTTAATGTGAAATATAGATGACCACTTTTATAATAAGTTACACCTGATAACTCTCCCTCTAAAAAAAACTCTCTAAAATTTGGATTTTCATCAATATTATATTTTACCATTTTATTAAATTCTGTAACACTATAAATTTTATCTTCCATTCAACACTCCTATAGCTCTAGTAATATAAGTTTTAATTTATTCATCTCATCTCTTTTTTCTATAGCTTTTTCAAAATTTAGCTCTTCTGATAATTTTTTTATCTCTTTTAATAATAGCTGAATCTCTTTTTCAATCTCTTGTTTACTCGTAAATTTTTTAGAGCTGACTTTATTTTTATCCTCTTCGGTATTCCAAGTGAAAGGTGATTCTGAAACCTCTCGTAATATAGTTTTAGGTTCAATTCCATTTAATAAATTGTATTTTTTTTGTTTTCTTCTTCTTCTATTTGTTTCATCTATTGCATATTTCATTGAATCTGTAATTTTATCACCATATAATATAACTCTACCATTAACATTTCTAGCCGCTCTACCTATTGTTTGAACAAGAGACCTCTTACTTCTCAAAAAACCCTCTTTATCCGCTTCTAATATCGCTACTAATGAAACTTCTGGTATATCTAAACCCTCTCTCAATAAATTTATACCAATCAAAACATCAAATTCACCTTTTCTCAACTCTTTTATAATTTCGATTCTTTCCAATGTTTCAATTTCAGAATGCATATATTTAACTTTTACACCTAAATTACTATAATATTCAGCCAATTCCTCTGCCATTTTTTTTGTCAATGTTGTTACAAGAACCCTTTCTTTTTTTAGAGTATTTTTTCTTATTTCGTCTAATAAATCATCCACTTGATTTTTGGTTTTTTTGACTTTTATTTCTGGTTCTAAAATTCCTGTTGGTCTAACCAATTGTTCCGCTAAATTATTTTCTGATTTTTCAATTTCAAAATCTCCAGGAGTAGCTGAAATAAATATTGTTTGTTTACAATTTTCTCTAAACTCTTCAAATGTTAAAGGTCTATTATCTAGAGCTGATTTCACTCTAAAACCATTTTCTACAAGAGATGTCTTTCTAGATTTATCACCATTATACATCCCTCGAATTTGAGGTACCCCTATATGTGATTCATCTATATAAACTACAAAATCATCCTGAAAATAATCCATTAATGTATCTGGTTTATCACCTGGTTTTTTTTTAGTTAAATATCTCGAATAATTTTCAATTCCTTTACAATATCCAATCTCTCTTATCATCTCTAAGTCATATTCTGTTCTCTGTTTCAATCTTTGTGCTTCTAATAGTTTGCCTTTTTCTTCAAACTCTTTTATCTCTAGTTTTAAATCTTTTTTTATATTTTGAACAATTTCTTCTTGCTCCGACTCTTCTGTTACATAGTGAGTTGCTGGCGAGATTGCTATACGCTCTATTTTCTTTTTTATTTTTTGACCTGTTAGAGTATTTATCTCAGATATCTCTTCTATATCATCACCCCAAAACTCTATTCTATAACCTGTTTCAGTATAAGATGGGTATATATCTATTACATCACCCTTAACTCTAAATTTACCTCTTTCAAAACTAGTATCATTTCTTTCATATCTCAGTTCTATTAACTTTGATATCAATTTTTTTCTACTATATCCTGTTTTTCTATCAATTGTAATTGTTAATTTTTTATATGTTTCTGGTGACCCCAATCCATATATTGCTGAAACTGATGCAACTATTATAACATCTTTTCTATTTATTAAAGCAGCTGTTGCTGCATTTCTAAATTTATCTATCTCATCATTTATTGATGAATCTTTCTCTATATATGTATCTGTTGATGCTATATAAGCTTCTGGTTGATAGTAATCATAATAAGATACAAAATACTCTACTGCATTTTCTGGAAAAAAACTTCTGTATTCAGAAAATAATTGAGCTGCCAAAGTTTTATTTGGTGCTAAAATTAAAGCTGGTCTTCCGCTCTCTTTTATAACGTTTGCTATAGTAAATGTTTTTCCAGAACCTGTAACACCTAAAAGAGTTTGATCTTTAACTCCATTTTTCAATCCTTGGACCAACTTTTTTATAGCTTCTGGCTGATCTCCAGTAGGAGAATATTTAGAAACAATTTGAAACATAATTTTTCACCTCCATTAAAATAGGGAGAGGTAACTCCTCTCCCATAAAGTATCTCTAATTATTGTTCAAAAAAATAGGAGTTTCTATTTTCAATATATTTTTTCTCCCCTTACTTGCTTCTATCAAAACTATACTTGAATCTTTATCTTTAGAGTAGTGTACAAACTTAACTCTTTTTACAGAGAAACCTATTTTTTGAAGTTCTTCTGATATCTCTAAAAATCTGTAACTTTTATGAACCATAAAAAGTTCACCTCTAGGCTTCAATAACCTTTTTGCATTCTCTACAAACTCTCTTAAATTAAGTTTTATTTCATGTCTAGCAATACTTTTTATATCTTTTTCATTAACTTCTTTTCCATCTAAAACCATATAAGGTGGATTTGAAATTATATAATCATATGTATTACCTTCTGTTATTTTTTTTATATCTAGATTAACGACTTCTATTCTATCTTCTAAATTATTTCTTTTTACATTTCTAATTGCTAACTCTGCTATCTCTGGTTGAATTTCAACAGCTTTTATTTTAGTTACTTTATCCTGAGAGCACAAAAGTACTGGTATTATTCCGTTTCCAGTTCCAATCTCTAGTACTTTAGCATTTTTTTTTCCATTAAAAAAGTTTGCCAATAAAACTGCATCAGTCCCAAATCTAAATCCATCTTTTTTTTGGATTAATGTATAACCTTCACAGATGTTAGCTATATCTTCATTTTCTAAAACCATTATTTATATATTACTCCTTTTCTAAAGACTTAAGTTTTAACTCTTCTCTTGATAAAACATTCTGTAATTTTTTTGCTTCTTTCTTATTAAACTTTATCTCTTCAATAAGAATTTTCATTATTCCTTTTCCTTCAATATCAATGTATAGGAATCCATTTAAAGGGCTTATACTCAATACTTTTCCGTCACCTTTTGTTGTTTTAACTAATTGGTTAACAGCAGGATAAACTTTTAAAGCTTCCTCATACTGTTTATACTCATAGTTTATACAGCATAGAAGTCTTCCACATACTCCTGATATTTTAGCTGGATTAATTACTAATCCTTGGTCTCTTGCCATTTTTATAGAAACTGAATCAAATTTATTTATAAATGTTCTACAACAAAGTTCTTTTCCACATACACCAATGTTTCCAAGTATTCTAGCTTCATCTCTTACACCAATTTGTCTAAGTTCTATTCTAAGTTTAAATATATTTGCTAAATCTTTTACTAAATCTCTAAAATCTATTCTTCCCTCTGCTGTAAAGTAGAAAATAAGTTTTGTTTTATCAAAAGTATATTCTGCTTCTATCAATTTCATAGGCAGTTTGTGATGTGATATTCTCTCTTTACAAACTTTACGAGCTTCTTTTCCTTCTAAACGTAGAGCTTCATATTTTTTCAGCTCTTCCTCTTCAGCTTTTTTTACAACAGGCTTCAAAGGTAATACTAACACTCTTTCAGGCAACTGCATAGGTCCACCATAAACAATTCCTATCTCTTTACCTCTAATTGTATCTACGATTACTTTATCACCTTTTTTATACTTTACATCATCTATAATTTCAAAGCTATATCTTTTTTTTGTTGTCTCAAACATAACTCCTAAAATATTGTAAAGTTTATTTGGATCAGATGTTATCTCTTCTTCTTTTATTTCCTCTACTTGTTCCAAAGTTGTGTTATCTATGTCTTTATCTATTTCGATTTCTAAATTTCCTTGTGTCATGTGCCCTCCCGCGAAAATATTAAGTTCTATAACATAGAGTATAACATATTTTTTATCTTTTAAAAATCTATTTTAAGAGATTTTAATGACACTATTTTTTATCGTCTACTAGTTTATTTTTAATCTCTTCTAATGATTTTAATACTCTAGGTGATGGACGACTTATACTTTCATCTATAGAGTAAACTCTATTGTTTTTTACTGCTGAAATTTCTTTCCATTCTGGTCGGTTTAATATCTCATCTATTGTTTTTTTTCTCTCTTCACTTACAAATATAACTTCTGGATTGCTTTCTAATATAACCTCTATACTTGGAGATATCCAGCCTTTGCTGCTACTAAATATGTTTTTTCCCCCTCCACTTTCTAGAACATCATTTAAAAAAGTTTCACTTCCTGTTGTATAAAAAGGATTACTTGATATTTCAAAATAAACTCTCTTTTTCTGAGCTGAATTTTTTATTTTTAATAAATTTAATTCTTGAACATACAATCTATTTAACTCTTTTGCTTCTTCATTCCTATTCAAAATTAACCCAATCTCAAGTATTGAATCTGATATCTCTTCTAATGTTTTTGGTGTTTTTAGAATATAAATTGGTATTCCTATCTCTTCAAATATTTTCAAATTCGCTTTATTTTTAGTTAAATTATGATGTGATGCTATTACTAAATCTGGCATCATCTCTATTATTCTCTCCTCATTTAAGCTATCTGTTTTAAAAAATCCTTTTCCTTCAAGCTCAGAATGTAATTCTTCAGAATAAGTATCAACTCCAATTAAGAGAGATACTAAATTCATATCTATTATCATCTCTGTATTAGATGGAACTGTTGAAATCACTCGTTCTATTTTAGTGGGTATCTCTACACTTCTTCCCATTCCGTCTATAAATACTTTCGAAAAACACATTGCATGTATAAATAATAAAATTATAGCTAACCTTATTTTCATTTTTTAACTCCCTTAAATATTTTAATGAAAAATGCTCTTTTCATATTTTGAAAAGAGCATTTTCTATTTAAAAACTATATTTTACTGCTAAATAATAATTTCTTTCTGCTGCTGGATAATAACTAATACCTTTACTTCCATACCCTACATAATCATAATATTTTTCATTAAATAGATTATTCACACCTGTACTAACTATTAATCCATCTTTAAAATCATAAGATAATGATAAACCACTTAAAACATAGTTATCAACTTTTCCAGCTTTATTTTCTTCATCTCCATTAGCATACATCTTTCCATAATATTCCCAAGAGTTATTTAAATTTAACTTTTCATTAAATTTATAATTTAAATTCAGAACTCCTTTTAAATTTGGAATTCCTGGAATCTCTTTACCCTCTTTAAACTCTGTTTTCATATAAGTTACAGATTCTGAAACTGTTAACTTATTGAAATAATGCTCTAATGACACTTCAGCACCTTTTCTAGTTGTTGTTCCATTTAAATTTCTATTACTTTTTTCATCATTTGAATAATTTTTTCCGTAAAATATTTCATTTTCTGTTTCTATGTAGAAAATTGATGACGACATATATGTATTACCTAAATAATCTTTTACTCCAATTTCATAAGTTTCTGTTGTTTGAGTTTTATATTCCCCTTCCCAAGCACGAATTTCATCAGTATTCGGTGATCTAAACCCTTTTGAATAACTCAGATATGTAGAACCTGTATCTGAATATAAATAACTTCCTGTTAATTCTAGAGCATCTTCTTTGAATTTTTTTGTATACTTTGTACTATCTTTCTTTAGACCATTATACTCTATATTTTGTCTTCTATACCCTTGAGTAAACTTAAATTTATCAATCGAATAACTATTTATTAAAAATCCACCAATTGAATTTTTTTCAGCTTTTCCATTTCCATAAGAAAAATCTCTAGTTTCTCCTTTATAGATATCTCCACCCACTACAACATAACTCTCATCTAGATATGTGTATTTTAATTGCGGCTTTAAATATTTTATATTTGTTTTATAATTACTACCATTTGATGAATATCTTTCATGAGTATATGTTCCTAATAGTTTAAACTCTAAATCTCTGTTTAAATTATAAGTATAATCACCTACAAAATTATTTTTTTCTGTTTCTCCAAAAACTCTCCAAACATTAGGATTAGATTGATCTCTATCTTCATTAACCTCATCTTTAGTTAATGACCCTGGAGCTTTGAAATCTGTATTTGAATAGTTATATTTAAATTTTAACTCTCCATTTTCTAATTTATATCTTGTTCTTACCCCAAAACTTTCTAAATTATCTTTTGCAAAATCTCTATAACCATCTTTCTTTTTATTTAAATAATCCAACTCTAGTGATAACTTTTCACCTATCTTAGTCCCGTAAATAGCTTGTTGTTTTTTCAGCCCATAAGAACCTATTTCACTATTTAAAGAACCATAATTCAATCTATCTTTTGGCATCTTAGTCACTATATTTATTGTTCCACCAATAGCTCCATCTCCATATAAAACTGTTCCTCCAGAAGGAATTATCTCTATTCTCTCTATATTATCTACTGGTATCGAACTTGTTTTATACCCAGATAAATCTATTGAGTTTATTGGTGCTCCATCCACAAGTACAATTACATTCGACTTTGCAGTTGCTCCTTGCCCTCTCATATCAAATTGAGCGTCTGCTCCACCCATCTCTTTTACTGTTACATTTGATACTAATCTTAAAGCTTCAGCTACTGTTTTAGCACCTCTTTGTGTAATCTCTTCTCCTGTTAAAATTGTGATATTTTTAGGAGTATCTCCTATTGTTGCACCAGAGTTTTCACTTGTTATAATACTTTCATCTAGTTTTATAACCTGCTCCTGTCCATTTGCTAACGTAGCTGCAATAATAAATCCTGTAATTAAATAAAATTTGTTCATTAATCTTAATCCCCCTGTTCTGTCTCTCGCAGATTTAATTTTATGGCAGGTCTCCTGACTTAGATTCATTTTACTAACAGTCCTTCCCAAATCTTATGATTCAGTGGATTCTTCTGCTTTCATCCTCTACACAGTGGCGTGACCGTTCGAGCTTTTCACTCAATTCCCTTTTAATTATAAAACCATAACAGTATAATTATACTACAAAAAGTTTTATTTTCAATATTTTATTATAATAAAAAAAAGATGCAAACGAATGCACCTTTAAATATCTATACCCAAGTTGATATTCCCTCTGCTGAATTATAAACTTTTTGAAAATCTTTATCAATAAGTATCAAAATTGCTGCCTTTGATCTAACTCCACTTCTACAAAAAGTTATATATGTTTTATCTTTTTCTAATTCTAAAACTCTTTCCTCTAATTCAGATAAAGGAATATTTAATGCTCCTTCTACATGCTTTTCTGAATATTCATCCTCTGTTCTCACATCTAATAAAATCACATCTTTTTCTTTTATTAGCTCTTTAACTTCGTTCTGAGTTAATGTTTTATAATTTTTCATAATATCTCCCTAGTTAAATAATGGTTTTATCTCTTCTATCCAAGCTTTTATTCTATCAGGTGTTTCATTATCTTGATTGCTTTCATCTAAAGCTAATCCTATGAACATATTATCAATCACAGCTTCTGTTTCTTCATATTTATAACCCTCTGTTGAAGTAAATCCTACAATTTTACCTTTATTTTTCTCTACAACATCATATAGTTTTCTCATTGCACCAACATATGATTCCCCAAATGCAAATTGATTTCCAACTCCAACTATTCCAACTACTTTTCCACTAAAATCTATATTTTTAAACTCTTCATAAACATTTTCCCAATTTTTTTGTAGTTCTCCTACTCCATAAGTTGGTGAAACTAAAATTAAGTTTTCTAGTTGAGACATTTGGTCAATTCCATCTGCTACATCAAAAACTTCATAATCAACTTTTTTTAAATAAAACTCAATCTCATCTACTATTCCAGCTGTAATTCCAGAAGTTGTTCCATAAAAAATTCCTATTTTTTTCATTTAATTTCCTCCACAATTTTTTAAATTTGTTATATCTTTTATAACCTCACTTGCTATTATTAATCCCGCCACTGAAGGCACAAAAGATACACTTCCAACATTATTCTGCTTTTCTCTATTACCATCAAGACTTCTTGGTTTCATAGGCAACTCTCTAGAAAAAAGTACTTTTAATTTCTGAATTCTTCTTTTTTTCAACTCGCCCCTCATAACTTTTGCTAAAGGACAAACAGATGTTTTACTTATATCTGCTATTTCGAGCATCATTGGATTAATCTTATTTCCTGTTCCCATAGATGAAATTATTGGAATTTTTAATTCTTTAGCAATATGAATCAAGTCCAATTTTGCAGTAACCAAATCTATCGCATCTATTATATAACTATACGTTTTATCAGCTGAAAAGAAAAGGTCTTTCTTATCTTTGAAAAATTTCTCTTTATATGCATTTATTTTTATATCTGGATTAATTGATAAAGCTCTCTCTTTTATAACCTCTACTTTATCTTTCCCAACTGTATCTCTTGTTGCGATTATTTGTCTATTTAAATTTGTTATATCTATAGTATCAAAATCAACAACCGTTAACTCTCCTACTCCAGCTCTAACTAATGCTTCTACTGCAAACCCTCCTACTCCTCCTACTCCAAATATGAGGATATGAGATTCTTTTAATTTTTTAAGATTTTCACTACCTATTAACAACTCTGTTCTTTGAAAAATCATAATTTTACCAACCTTTTTTATTCTTTACTAAATATATAAAGATTATATACTAATTAACTATTAAATACAAGCTTTTTAACCTGTTTACTCTTGTTTTTCTTTGTTTTTATTCTCGAAAATATCTAGTACTAATCTGCTTACATTTGTTTTAGTAAATCTACCTACAACTTTATAATTTTCTTTCCCAGATTTTTCTGTTATTCTAACGACTGGAACAGAATCAATCTGATGCTCTATTATTTTTTTTATACAATCCTCAATTGTTTCCTCTTCAGTTGAAAAAACAACGTTTGGAACTCTTGTCATAATCAAGTTTATTGGTATCTGCTCAATATCTCTTTTTCCAATTGCTATTCTTAATAAATCTTTTCTTGAAACTATTCCAGCAAGATTTCCATCTTTTGTTATAAATATTGTTCCTATATCTTTTTCAAACATAAGCAAAACCGTTTTATAAACTGAATAGCTTTCATCAATTGTTATTGGAGCACTCATTATATGTTTTACAAGAGTTTTATTATTTGAATCAATAAAAGCTTGATTATATGTGTATCCAACTTTTTGTTTTGACTTTATTATTGACATCTTTTTTAAAATAGAAAAATCTGTTCTAAGAGCAGATCTTGTTATATATATCATTTTAGCTATATCATCACCTGTTATAGGTCCATATTTTTTTACTATCTCTACAATATCTTTTTGTCTTTCTGTTAATTCCATTTTATCTCCCTTTAGATTTCGTGTACACATATTATAAAGTTTATATTCATATTTTACTAGTACTTTTTGTTTCTATTAGCTTTTTCCTTTTTTTTTATGTATAATGTTTCTAAATATAAGTAATATGAGGAGGATTTAAAATGTTGTTTTATAGACCTAATTATTTGATGATGACTGCTGGACCTACTACTGTTTCTAGTAATGCTCTACATGCTAGAAGCAAACCTTTTGGAAACCCTGATCTTGATTCTGATTTTTTAAGTTATTATAAGTTTGTTTGTCATAGACTTAGAAATTTTATTGGTTCAGATGATTCTAAAATTTTTATTATGAGTGGAGAAGGTATGCTTGGTTTAGATTCTGCCGCTGCTTCATTAACTGAAAAAGGAGATAGAGTTCTTGTTCTTTCAAATGGAGTTTTTGGAGAAGGATTTAAAGATTTAGTTACACCTTATGGAGGAGAAGTAACTACTTTTGAATCTAGTTGGAAAAAATCTATCGATTTAGATAGTTTAAAGAGTTTTTTAGAAACTGATTCTAATTTTAAATATGCAACGATTGTTCATTGTGATACTCCTAGTGGAATATTAAATAATATTGGACCTATCTGTCAATTATTAAAATCTTATGGAATTTTAACTGTTGTAGATACAGTTGCTGCTTTAGGTGGTGTTGATTTTAGAATGGATGAATGGGGCGTTGATATTATGCTTTCTGCTTCTCAAAAAGTTTTTTCTGCTGCTCCTGGCTTAACTATTGTTGGAGTTAGTAAAGATGCTTGGAAATCTATGGAAAATAGAAATACACCTATTCCTTCTTTCTATTGTAATCTTTTACACTGGAAAAATGTTGATGAAACTGGGGCTTTTCCATATACTATGCCAGCAAGTGATATTATTAGTTTAGGAACTGCTATCGATAATCTTTTATCTGAAACTCTTTTCAGAGCTTTTGATAGACATGAAGAGATGAGAGATCTTTGTATTGAAAAATTAAAATCTTTCGGTTGTACTCTTTACCTTGAAGATGATTATTCTCCTACTGTTACTGCTTTCTATCCTCCAGAAGGAATTCTAGTTGATAAACTTTTATCTCACATAAGAGAAAAATATGGAATTATGCTATCTGGTTCTTATGGACCTTTAGCAGGTAAACTTATTCGAATTGGACATATGGGAGAAAATTCTCGTGAAGATAGAGTTCGTCACACTCTTGATTGCTTAGAAAAAACTATTCTAGATTTAAAATAAGAAAAAAAGTCGGCAAATGCCGACTTTTTTATATCTCTTGTCTTCCCTCTAAAGCTCTCGATATAGTTGCTACATCAGCAAACTCTATATTTCCACCCATAGGAATTCCACTTGCAATTTTAGTTATTTTTACATTAAACGGTTTTAACAATCTTGTTAGATAAAGTGCTGTTGTTTCTCCTTCTAAATCAGGATTCAGAGCTAAAATAATCTCTTTTATCTCCTCTTTAGCCACTTTCTCTAGTAAAGGTTTTAGATTCAATTTATCAGGTGTCATTCCATTTAGTGGGTCTATTTTTCCATTTAAAACATGATAAACACCTTTGTATCTATTTGTTTTTTCTAATGGAATTATATCCTTACTATCTTCTACAACACATATAACATCTTTTTCTCTAAATTCATCTCTACATATTCCGCATGTATCTTCTTCACTAAAATTTCCACAAAGTGAACATTTTTTTACAGTTTCCTTTGCATCTTTTAAAGCCTTTGAAAACCTTTCAACCTCGAAATCTGACATTTCTAAAACATGAAAAGCTAATCTTACAGCACTTTTTCTTCCAATACCAGGTAATCTGTTAAATTCATCAATTAATATCTCTAATGACTTAGTTGCCACTTAAACTCCTTACTACTTCTTTTCTACAGCTTTTTGAGCTAATGTTCTAGTAATCTCTCTTATGCTTTTAGAAATTTCTCTTCTTTCTTTTCCTAATTCAGCATTTTTGATTATGTAGTCATCTACTCTATCTTCGTAGTCACCCTTCATATTTTCTATTATGTCGATTACTTCAGCATAACTCATTCCAGGTTTTAAGTATTCTTTTAAATTAGATAGAAGATCTACTCTTTTTCTGTTATCTCTAACTTTTCTATCGTTATCTTCAATCTCTCTTTTTATCTTATTTTTTCTTCTCTCTTTTCTCACAACATCTAAAACTGTAATCATCTGTATACCAACTCCTATTTACAAAGTGTTAATGCTAATTCGTAGTCTTTTCTAATGTCATACTTTCTTGTACCTTCCCAAGCAAATGATATTGGATGAGTTACTAGGTCATTACTTTCTATTCCAACCATAACTCCTCCCTCTCCTGCCATTAGAAGTTCAACTGCTTTTGCTCCCATTTTAGTAGCAAGTACTCTATCAAATCCAGATGGAGTTCCACCTCTTTGAACATGTGCTAATACTACACTTCTTACTTCAGTTGTTACTTTTTCTTTTAACTGTTTTTCAATTTCAAGAACGCTTCCAACACCTTCAGAGATTAAAACTATATCATGAAGTTTTCCGTGTCTTCTTCTTTCTTTTATTTGGTAAGCTAACATATCTAAAGGCTCATCGATTTCAGGAATTAATATTCCATCTCCTCCACCAGCTAAAGTTGCATGAAGAGCTAAATCTCCAGCATCTCTTCCCATAACTTCCATTAAGATTGTTCTCTCATGAGAAGTTGCAGTATCTCTTAATTTTGAAATTGCATCTAATATTGTATTTAAACAAGTATCAAAACCTATTGTATAATCAGTTCCAATAATATCATTATCAATTGTTCCAGGTAAACCTACAACTTTGAATCCGTGCTCTTTAGCTAATAAATCAGCACCTCTATATGATCCGTCTCCTCCAACTACAACGATACCTTCAATTCCTCTTTTCTTTAAGTTTTCAGCAGCTATTGCTCTAAACTTTGGATCTTTGAATTCTAAACATCTTGCAGTTAAAAGTACAGTTCCACCCCTATCTATAATTCCTGATACATGGCTTCCATTTAATTGGAATATATCATCATGTAACATTCCTAAATATCCTCTTTTTACCCCAAATACTTCTATTCCTTTTGCTAAAGCTACTTTAGCAACCGCTCTTACTGCAGCGTTCATTCCAGGAGCATCTCCTCCACTTGTTAAAACCGCTATTCTTTTCATAAAGCATACACCTCCGACACTTTCTATTAAAATTTAGATTGTTTTCTCTATAAAACTTCCCATTTTTCTAAACTTATTATATCTATTTTTTAGTAAAGTATCCACATCTAATTTAGATAACTCTAAAAGTGATGATAAAATAACACTTTT